>NZ_JBFAPG010000501.1:0-4614 GCF_040675595.1 Micromonospora sp. NPDC049580 | reverse complement strand
GCCGAGTCCTCCGGCGGCTACCTGCGTCTGATCAACCGCAACAGCGGCAAGGCCGTCGAGGTGCGTCCGCGCCACCGCGCTGCCGGTTCAGCGAGTCAGGTGGCTAGCCGACACGGACCAGTTGCCACTGCTGGTTGTTGCCGCCCCAGTCGGCATACTGCACGATGTTCCCGCCGTCGGCGGTCGACGCGCCCTGCACCTCGACGGCCTTGCCGCTGTTGCGGTTGATCAGACGCAGGTAGCCGCCGGAGGACTCGGCCAGCCGGAACTGCTGGTTCGTGCCGTTGCCGTCGCTCCACTGCACGATCGCCGCGGAGTCAGCGGTGGAGAAGTTGTAGACGTCCAGCACCTTGCCGGAGTTGCGGGACTTCAGTCGGTAGTAGCCGCCACCGGAGTCCACGAACTGCCACTGCTGCCACGCGCCGTCGTTGCGGGCCCACTGGTCGATCCGCGCGCCGTCGGTGGTCGCCCGTCCGTACACGTCGAGCGCCTTGCCGCTGTTGCGGTTGACCAGCACGTACCAGGCAGTGGTGTCCACCCCGGTGCTCGGCGGGGGCGTGGTGGGCGAGGTGCTGCCCCCGTTGAGGGCGTTGAGGACGGAGGTGTACGCCGGCTTCTTGTTGCCCGATCCATCGAACAGTAGCGCGTTGTCGGACCCGCGCCAGGAGTCGCTGTCCCGGACGCCCCAGGTGGTGATGCCGGCGCAGCGGGCGACGGCGAGGCAGGCGCGAGTCACCGAGGCGTAGATGTTGGCCTGGTTGGAGCCGGTCATCACGTCGAGCTCGGTGATCTGCACGTCGACGCCGAGGTCGGCGAAGCGCTGCAGGTTGGCCTGGTAGTCACTGGCCAACGTGGTGCCGAGGTGGGACTGGAAGCCGACGCAGTCGATCGGGACGCCGCGGGACTTGAAGTCGCGCACCATGTTGTAGATGCCGGTGGACTTCGCGTTGATGCCGTCGGTGTTGTAGTCGTTGTAGCAGAGCTTGGCGCCGGGGTCGGCGGCGCGGGCGGCGCGGAACGCGGCCTCGATCCAGTCGTTGCCGGTGCGCTGCAGGTTCGAGTCCCGCCGACCGCCGCTGCCGCCGTCGGCGAACGCCTCGTTCACCACGTCCCAGGCGTAGATCTTGCCCCGGTAGTGGCTGGCGACCTGGGTGACGTGGTTGATGGCGGCGTTGCGCAGCGCGGTGCCGGACATGCCCTGCGCCCAACCCGGCTGCTGCTGGTACCACAGCAGCGTGTGGCCGCGGACGATCATGCCGTGCGACTGGGCGTGGGCGACGATCTGGTCCCCGCCGCTGTAGCTGAACCGACCCTGCTGCGGCTCGGTGGCGTCCCACTTCATCTCGTTCTCGGGAGTGAGCTGGTTGAACTCCCGGTTCACGATGGTGGCGAACTGGCTGTCGGACAGCTTGAAGGCGGGTACCGCCGCACCGTAGTAACGGCCCTTCTCGGCCGCCGAGGCACCCAGAGTGGTGCCGGCGTTGGCGGCGGAGGTCACCGCCACCGTCGCGGCGACCGCCGCGAGGGTGGCCGCGAGCGGCATCAGCACCCGACGGCCCCGGAACCGGGGTCGCGGTGCGCGTTCGTCGGGGATCTTGTCCATGGTCCTGCCTTTCGAGGTGGTGGCGGCCGGAGTCGAGGGTCGCTGCCAGACCGGCGGTGGGCTGCCCGTGGGAAACCGCTCGGGGTGGATGTGGGCGGGCCCGGGGACGGTGCGACAGGTCGCCAACGGCGATGCCTGAGGGCGGACGTCATGACGGAGCGACCGCGTGCGCGGACGCGGGAACACGGCGTACGCCGGACAGGTGTGGCTCGGACAGGTCACCGACCGTCGACCGGGTCGCGGGACCCGATGCCCTTCGAGGTGCCGGTGACTCCGAGCGGGAGGGACGTGCCCTCGACTCCGTGGCGGAACATAGCATGTTATCGATAACATGCTCAAGGTGAGCGATGGCCGGGCAGCGAGCCTCTCCGGCTATGACGCCCGCGCGGCGAGTTCCAGGCGTTACCGCTAACACTGGCCTGATCCGACGGCGGGTCGATGGTGGACGAAGGGCGTTCGCCGCAGCCCTTTGCCGGCAACGCTTTTTTGGTCCGACGTATGGTGCGCGAAGCGTGCATAACGATGCCACAACATGCCTGTAAGCCCTTGGCAACATGAGTGTGACCGTGGGAAGGTAACGCCTGATCGCAGGAAACATCCGATCTATCGCGCAGGCGCTGCGGGGAGTGGCCCGTGTGTGACGTCCTGGGGAGGTCCGGTTGCTGAGGAATGCGTCGATCACCGGCGGGGACGCGCGTCGAGCCGGGGACACAGTGGACGAGAGCCGGGCCCGCCGATGAGTGCGGCCGAGGCGACTGCGGAGCCCCAGGGCGGCGCGCTCAACGACTGGTTGCGGGAGCGCATCTCGCACGCGCTCTCCGAGTTCACCGCGGCCACCGCGCTCGTCGTCCTGTTCATCGCGTTGAGTTTCGCCAGTCCCTACTTCCTGACGGCCGACAACCTGTTCAACATCGGCGCGCAGACCGCTGTGATCGCCATCATCGCCGCCGCGCAGACGATGGTCATCATCACCCGGGGCATCGACCTGTCGGTCGGCTCGGTCGCCGCTCTCGCCGGAGTGGCGGGAGCGATGGTCGTCCGTGACCTGGGTTTCCCGCTCCTGGCGGCGACGGCGGTCGCGATCGGTGTCGGTGCCCTGGCCGGGCTGCTCAACGGGCTGCTGGTGACCGTCGCCCGGATACCCCCGTTCATCGCGACGCTGGGGACGATGTCGGTCGGCCGGGGCCTGGTCTTCATCATCACCGGGGCGGTCGGCGTCTACGGTCTGCCCCGATCGTTCCAGCTGCTCGGCAACGGCGAGATCATCGGTATCCCGTTCGCTGTGGTGATCACCGCGGTGGTCGCCGTCGGGGTCGCGTTTCTGCTCTCGCAGACCCGCTTCGGGCAGTACACCTACGCCATGGGATCCAACCTGGAAGCCGCCCGCCGCTCCGGCATCGGGGTCGGCCGCCACCTGACGTACGTGTACGTCCTGGCGGGTGTGCTGGTCGGTCTGGGTGGCATGATCGCCGCCTCCCGGGTCAACTCCGGCCAGCCGAACTACGGCATATCGCTGGAACTCGACGTCATCGCCGCCGCGGTCATCGGCGGCGCCAGCCTGTTCGGGGGGCAGGGCCGGATCGTCGGGACCATCATCGGCGCCTTCCTCATCGCCCTGGTCCGCAACGGCGCCGTCCTGCTCGACATCAGCATCCACTACCAGCAGGTGATCGTCGGCCTGATCATCTGGGCCGCCGTCTACTTCGACCAGTACCGCCGTCGGCGGCTGGAGTCACGGGGCTGACATGCCGATCCCGGAGTTCGACAGAGGAAGGACGCACACCATGTCACACACCACCACCAGCCGACGGCCACGAGGGCGTCTTCTGCGCGCACAGGTCATCGTCGCCGTCGCCGCGGCGACCGCTCTGCTCAGCGCGTGCGGCGGAGTCGAGGTCCGCGACGGAGGCGACGGCGCGACCAAGGACGCGGCCGGGCCGCTGAAGCTCGCCGTCGTGCCGAAGGCTGTCGGGGCCGACTACTGGAACACGGTGAAGGCGGGCGCCGAGTGCGCCGCGCAGCGCGCCGGTGACGTCACGGTCCAGTGGGACGGGGTGACGACCGAGACGGACGTCGAGGGCCAGGTCAACCTGATCCAGAACTTCGTCACCAAGAAGGTCGACGGCATCGTCTACGCGGCCACCGACTCCCGGGCGTTGGCGCCGGCCACCGACCAGGCGCTCGGCGCCGACATCCCGGTCGCGATGATCGACTCGGGCACCAGCCCCCAGCCGTCGAGCGTGCCGCTCTTCGCCACCGACAACAAGGCGTCGGCCGTCGAGGCGGCCAAACTGCTCGCCACCGAACTGGGCCCCGGCAACCACGACGTGGCGCTTGTGGAGTTCCAACCCGGCTCGCAGACCAACACCGAGCGGGTCGACGGCTTCAAGGCCGGCCTCGCGCAGTTCCCCAACCTCAAGCTGGTCGGGCAGCAGCCCAGCCGCAGTGACGTCAACGAGGCGCGGCGGGTGACCGAGAACATCCTGACCGCGAACCCCAACCTCGCCGGCATCTTCGCGGCCAACGAGCCGAGCGTGCTCGGCGCCGCGCAGGCCATCCAGGCGGCCGGCAAGTCCGGCAAGGTGGTCATCATCGGTTGGGACGCCGCCCCCGACGAGATCGCGGGGCTGCGCAGCGGTCAGATCTCGGCGCTGGTCGTGCAGAACCCGTTCAAGATGGGCTACTTCGGCGTCGACAAGATGGTCAAGCACCTTCGGGACAAGGCGCCGCTGGCGTCGGCCGACACCGGCGTCACGTTCGTCACCAAGAAGAACATCGACTCGGCGGAGATCAAGGCGGTGCTCGAGCCCAGCTGCGCCAACCCTCCGGTGCAGTGATGGACGCCGCCCCGACGACCACCGTCGAGACCGACCAGCCGGCCGCCGACGAACCGCCGGTGCTCGAAGCCCGTGGCATCGTCAAGCGGTTCGGCCACGTCGAGGCGCTGCGTGGCGCGGACTTCACCGTCCACAAGGGCGAGGTCGTCGCCCTCATCGGCGACAACGGCGCCG
>NZ_JBFAPG010000500.1:0-4618 GCF_040675595.1 Micromonospora sp. NPDC049580 | reverse complement strand
CCGGCCCTCACGCGTCAGCTCCGCCGGCGTCACCGGCACAGTCAGCCCGTCGGCGCCGCCCCGCCGGGCCGACGTCCCTGTCCGGTCGACCCGTGTGCCTCGGCGCATCGGCTTCGGGTGTCAGGCGCGGTCGCCGTCGTCGGCCGTCCCCTGGTTCGCCGGCACGAGGCCGAATCGGCGGGACAGGTGATGCTGCTGCCCGAGCTGGCGCATCGCCGCGAACGCCTGGTGTAGCAGGACGTTGCGCGCGAGGGCCTCGATGCGCGCGGTGCGGTCGTTCGCGATCCGACCCACCTCGTGCCGGGCGAGCCGGTCGGCTGCCTCCCGGTAGACGTCGAGAAAGTCCGGATCGCAGTCGCAGCCCAGGCGCCGCATCGCGGCGAGCGCGAGGGTGAGGTGTGAGCGGGCGGCGGCGTCCGGGTTGACCTGCCAGCCGGACGATTCGATGATGCGGTTCGCGTCGGCACGGGCGAGATCGAGGCTCTCGTCCTCCTCGGCGGCGGTGTCCTTGCCCGCCATCGACACCTGGTTGAGCACCTCGAACAGCTCGATCGACGACAGGTGCTCGTCCTCGGCGGCGATCAGGAGCCGCCGTACCGACGTGAGGTCGAGTTCACCGATGGAGGTGAATATCTTGATCAGCCGAAGGCGTCGTAGGTGATTCTTATTGTAAAGTGCCTGGTTGCGTCCCGTGGGTTCGCCGGGTGGGAGCAGGCGTTCGCGCAGGTAGAACTTGATCGTCCCGACCGGCACCCCGGACTGCCGACTCAGGTCAGATATTCGCATCGTGGCTCCCGGTGATCAACGTTTCAGGCCCGTGGATCGCGACCGCTCGTGCTAGCTGTGGCTGCGCCGCGGAAATAACGCTGTCGTTGCGGCGTCGCTGCCGGCGGAGGTCGTCGTGGCTGTCCTGGGCTGGTGTGGACCGAGAAGCACGGGTGATCGGCTCCTTCCGGGTGGTGCCGGATGCGCAATCGAGGTGGCTGATGGTTGCGCCGTCCGATAGGAGACTAGGAGACTCGGACATACTTCGGCAACCCTTAATTACCACACAAACACTGTTAGTAACCAGAGCTGGCCTCCCAATCATGCCCGTCAGTGGCCGGTGAACGGATCGGCGTGACCCGCGTTCCGCGAGCCACGCCCGTTGTCGCGGTTGACCGCACAAATAGAACTGTCCACCATGAAAGCCCTGGCTGAGACACGTATCTGAGGCCCCGCCGGCATGCTGATCACGTATCTGGCCGGTGTTACCGGCGGGTATCGTCGCAGGGGCGGCCGATGACGGCAGGAGGCCGCCCCGACCTGCTGGCACGCCGTCCAGAGTCCGTCACCGCCAATCCGCAACGACCGGCTGCGTGCACTCCGAGCAGTGCCAATGGTGATCAATTCCAGTCATGCGCCGACGGATCAAGGCCGCCCGGCCGACCTGGACCGCTTCGGCCACGAGGTGTGCATATATCGGTGATTCACGCTATCCATATCCAGTAGCGCCAATACCCGCTGCTTCTCCACGATTGCGTCGCGCGCTCACCCAGGGTTGATTGCCGACGTGCCGTCCGATAGTGTTGCGATAAGTCGAGAGATCATTCGACGTAATTGACCGCACTGTTCCGGCTTTTATATTCAATTGTCAGGTAGGCGCGCACATATCTGACTGCCACGAGTTGAATGATGCAGCGGAACAGCACCTGGGGGAGTGCCATGAAAGACGTTTCTGAGCAGGCGGTGCTGCGGGCAGTCGCAGCGATGCACGACCGCATGGGTGAACAGTTGACTGTCGACGACATGGCCCGTGCTGCAATGTTCAGCAAATTCCACTTCACTCGCATCTTCCGGCGGGTGACCGGTGTGTCGCCGGCCCGCTTCCTCTCGGCGCTGCGCCTGCAGCGGGCGAAGGACCTGCTCATCACCACATCGATGAACGTCGCGGACATCAGCGTCCGCGTGGGTTACAACAGCGTCGGTACGTTCAGTTGGCGGTTCAGCCGCAGCGTCGGTATGTCGCCCACCGCGTTCCGTCGACACGCCGGCTACACGCAGTCTATCCACCCGCACTTCGAGTGGCGCTCCGGCCGATCGCCGAGCGGCCAGGTGTCGTGCCAGGTCCGTCTCGCCGAGGACGATGACCACCCGCTTATTTTCGTCGGTCTGTTCAGCGGCCGTATCCCGGAAGGACGTCCGGCGCGGTGCGCCGTTCTGCAGCAACCCGGCTGGGTCCACTTCGACGCGGTTCCCCTGGGCTCGTGGTACCTGTTGGCCCAGTCGGTGTCGGCCGATCCGGACGGTGCCGAGCAGCGCGCCGACGTGGCCGATCGTGCCGTGTCGGTGGCGACGTACGGCCCGCTCACGGTCCGCGCCGACTCGAAGGTCACCGCGAACATGGTGCTGCGGCGCAGCAGCGCACTGGATCCGCCGGTGCTGCTCGCCCTGCTCGACGCGCGCAAGTACGCGCTGAGCCAGGCCCAGCACGGCAGTACCGCGGTGCGGGACCGGGTGGGCGCGGCCGCCTGAGGGCGTCACCCCGCAGGGCAGGAGGCGGCCGAGTCCGGCCGTGGGTGTGCCGATGCGCGAGGCGTGCGGTCACCGGCGGGCCCGCAAACAGCGGGAGCAATCGGGGAATCTGACGCGGGAGGTTCTGATGGTCGCGAGACGGGTTGCTTCCTCGGTCGTTCAGAAGCACGTCAGGTTCCTGACCGTCGTGCCCGCCGCGACGGCGCGTGGACTCGTCGCGGCGGTGTATCGCCAGGTCGCCGAGGAATTCCAGATCGTGGTGCCGCCGGCGTTGTTGCACTCGCCGTCCGACGATGTCCTGGCCGCCTACTGGACCCTCACCCGGGAGCCGCTGTTGCCGGCCGGAGTGGTGGACCGCGCTGTCAAGGAAGCGGTCGCGGCAACGGTGTCGGTGGCCAACACCTGTCCCTACTGCGCCGATCTGCACGTGGCGGGCCTCTTCGAACTCTCCGACGAGCGCGACGCCGAGGCGATCGCCGCGGACCGGCCTGACGAGATCGCCGACATCCGAATGCGGCGCTTCGTGCAATGGGCCCGCGGCGCACACCGTGCCGACGGGCCGCCCCTGCCGGCCGGAGTGTCCGAAGTGGAGCGAGCGGAGCTGGTCGGGGTCGTGGTGGGCTTCCATTACCTGAGCCGCGTGGTCAACGTCTTCCTTGCCAACTCGCTGCTGCCGCAGGGCCTCGGCCCACGCGCGCGGCGCCGGCTCAATCAGGGGCTCGGCCGGGTGCTCCGGCCCACCCTCCGAGGACAGCACCTCGCCGGCCGAGCCACCCGCCTGCTCGACGCCGCGCCGCCGACCTCGGACGTCAGTTGGGCCTCGGGCAGCCCACGCATCGCGGACGCGATGGCGCGCTCCTACCGCGTCTTCGAGGTCGCCGGCGAGCGCTCGCTCGACCCCGCGGTCCGCAGCCTCGTGGTGACCCGGCTCGACGGGTGGGCCGGGGAGGACGCCGGCCTCAGCACCCGCTGGTGCGAGGAGCTGATCGAGCCGCTGACCGCACCGCAGCGGGCGGCGGCACGTCTCGCGCTGCTCACCGCGTTCGCCTCCTACCGGGTCGGCCCCGAGGTCGTCGAGGATTTCCGCCGCCACCATCCGGCGGACGCCACGCTGGTCGACGTGGCCGCCTGGGCCAGCTTCGCCGCAGCCCGTCGGATCGGGGTCCGGCAGAGCGCACACGAGGAGAAGAACGGCGGACGCCCGCGGCGTGACAATGGCGCTGTCGTGCCTCGCGAGTCGTGAAAGGCGCGTACGAAGAGCCAACGCCGGTGGGAACCAGTGTCGTTTCTCGTTGGCCCCGTGCTGTGGCGATGCGGCGCGTGAATCGAACCCCACGGAATAGGAGAACCGAATGGTTGTCGCACCGGTTCGCACACTCAACCATGCCTATCACCGGGCAGCGCTCGGTGGCTTCCTGGTGATCACGCTCGCGCACTGGGCCGAACACCTGGTCCAGGCTTACCAGATCTGGGTGCTCGGCTGGGCCCGTCCCCAGGCACGCGGTGTGCTCGGGCAGTTCCTCCCGTGGCTGGTGACCTCGGAATGGATGCACTACGGGTACGCGCTGGTCATGTTGGTCGGCCTGTTCCTGCTCCGCCCCGGCTTCGTCGGCCGGGCTCGGACCTGGTGGACGGTCGCCCTGGTGATCCAGTTCTGGCACCACATCGAGCACTTCCTGCTGCTGTTGCAGGCGCAGCTGCACACCAACTTCTTCGGCGCGGCGGTGCCGACCAGCGTCCTGCAACTGATCTACCCGCGGGTCGAACTGCACCTGTTCTACAACTCGGTCGTGTTCCTGCCGATGATCATCGGGATGTATCTGCACCTGCGCCCGAACGATCGGGAACTGGAGCAGACGCGCTGCAACTGCGTGCAGACGCAGCCGCACCCGAGCGTCGTAGCGGCCTGACCGTGTCCCGTCGGACCCGCCTGCTCATCGCCGCCGTGCTGGTCCTGCTGCCACTGGGTTTGCTCGTCGCGGTCACCGACCGCGCGCCGGCGGTACGCCTGATGGGCAGCTCGCCCGCCGACGCGCAGGATGTCGCCCGGCCCGGCGGTCACGGCACCGGAGTCCACCCGCCGCCCCGCGCTGTCGACGACCGA
>NZ_JBFAPG010000499.1:0-4635 GCF_040675595.1 Micromonospora sp. NPDC049580 | reverse complement strand
GATCTGTAGCCCCGACCGGATTCGAACCGGCGCTACCGCCTTGAGAGGGCGGCGTCCTGGGCCGCTAGACGACGGGGCCAGAACTTCCTGTTCACCGCCCTCGCAGGCGGTGCCGCTGTAGTCTAGCGGCACCGTCCGTCGGGGCGAGCGTGGGGTCTGGGCACCGTGGACGGCCGTGCGTAGCAACGAAACAACCCGCCTCACCAAGGTGAGACGGGTTGTGCACAGATGTAGCCCCGACCGGATTCGAACCGGCGCTACCGCCTTGAGAGGGCGGCGTCCTGGGCCACTAGACGACGGGGCCAGAACCACTTTCGCTCCCCCACCCTCGCGGGCGGAGGAGCTGCACTCTACCAGAGACCACTCTCCGCCCCCGGAGGGGCGGAGTCGAACTCCGTCAGAATCCAGCGTCCGGGATTCTCGCGAATCCCAGCTGCGCTGGGGTACCAGGACTCGAACCTAGACTAACTGAACCAGAATCAGTCGGGCTGCCAATTACCCCATACCCCATTGGCCCCTTGCGGCGCCGGGAGTGAACATTACCCTCCCGGTGCCGACAGGCCAAATCCGATCCCCCCGAACCGCCCGTGAGCTGCGGAAACAGGGGCATCGGACGGATCAGGCGACGGGGACCACCGGGTTGCTGAGCTCGCCGATGCCCTCGATCCGCACGGTGACCGTATCCCCCTCGACGAGAGGGCTAACCCCCGCCGGAGTGCCGGTGAGCACCACGTCGCCGGGCAGCAGGGTCATCACGTGCGAGATGTACGACACCAGGCCGGCCACGTCGAAGACCATGTCCTTCGTCCGGCCGAGCTGGCGTACCTCCATCTCGTCGGGGTTGCGACCCACCTCACAGCGGATCTCCAGGTCGGAGACGTCCAGCCCGGTGGTGATCCACGGACCGATCGGGCAGAACGAGTCGAAGCCCTTGGCGCGGGTCCACTGCCCGTCCGAGCGCTGCAGGTCCCGGGCGGTCACGTCGTTGGCGCAGGTGTAGCCGAAGATGGCACGTTCGGCGGCGGCCCGGTCGGCCCGGCGGGCGCCCGGCGCGCCGATCACGACCGCCAACTCCGCCTCGTGCTCGACCTGCTTGGAGAAGATCGGCAACCGGATGGCGTCCCGGGGACCGATCACCGAGGTGGACGGCTTGAGGAAGAGCAACGGCTCCTTGGGCACCTCGTTGCCGAGCTCGGCGGCGTGGTCGGCGTAGTTGCGGCCCACGCAGACCACCTTGCTGGGCAGGATCGGCGAGAGCAGCCGGACGTCGGCGAGGGCCCAGCGGGCCCCACTGAAGGAGAGCTGGCCGAACGGGTGACCCTCGATCTCGGCGATGGTCAGGCCCTGCGGCCCGGCCTCCGGCTCGCCCTCGACGGCTCCGAACGACATTCCCTTGGCATGAGCGAAACGAGCGATACGCACCCGGCCAATCTAGCCCCGCCGACCCGTTCACCGGCCACAACGGGCCGCCGGGTGTGCGCAACCCGTCAGCGTCGCGGCACCTTAGCGCAGGTCTGGGCGGCCGGGGCGGGTTTCTCGACTTCGTACCCGCACGGAGGGCGCGCACCCCTAGCGTCGGCTCCGGAGGTTCGTTCGTATGCCTGCATCGACACGACACCACAGAGCCCTCGCGGTGTTCGTACACTGCCTCGGCATCCTCGCCGCCGTGCCGGCCCTGCCCGCGGCGGCCCCGGAGGCGGCGGTCGCGCAACGACCAGCGGCCGCCACGCCACAACCAGCCGCGCCCGTGCCACGACCAGCCGCGCCGACGCCACGTCCGACGGCACCAGCGCCCGGAGCGACGGCGGTCACGCCGCCCGCGTCCGTCAGCCCGGCGCCGCCGGCGGTGGCGGTGGCCGCGCGGGTGCCCGTGGCGGCGAGCGCGGAGCCCACCCCGCCCTCGGCGCCACCGGCGGTGGCACCGCCGTCGCGGGTGCCGGTGTCGGCGCCCCCGCCTCCGGTCACGGTGGCGGTCGCGTCGGAGAGCAGCCCCGCGCCGCGGTACCGGATCCACGTCCGGAATGTGGGCAACTCGCCGCTCGACACGACGGTGCGCCAGGAGCTGCCGTCCGGGTCGTCGCCCACCGCGATCAGCGGGGGCGGGCGGTCCAGCCGCTCCGGCGGGTCCATGGCCGAGGTGACCTGGCGGTTGCGGCTGCCCGCGCACAGCACCACCACGCTGGGCACCGCGCTGACCGCGGTCGCGCCGGGCCAGCCGCTGGCGGCGCCGGCCTGCGCGTTCACCAGTGACGGCAGCCGGCCGTACGACTGCGCCACCGCCACCTGGCAGGCGGCCGCAGCCCCGGCGGCCAAGGTCACCGAGGCGCCGCCCTGGCGGCGGTATCCGGTGCTGCTCGCCGGGTTGGGCGTTCTGCTGCTGCTCAGCGCCCTCGTGGCGTGGGTGTGGCGTCGACGGCGCGGACGGCGCGGGCGGCGGGTGACCGCCGCCGCCCTGGCCACCAACGCGACGCCGGACGATGGACGCGGGACGATCTACCCACGTCCGGCGACTCCCGGCCCGCGCCGACGGCGGCGTACGCCGCCGGTCTGGCTGCTGGTCGGCGCGGCGGTGGTGGTGCTGGCGGGCGTGATCGGCACGGCCGGCTGGACGGCGACCCGGCAGGTGTCGTCGATCGACACCCAGAAGCAGCCGACCAGCGGGGCGTGGATGGGCACCGGGGTCTCCGGGCCGGTGGGCGTGCCGCTGCAGGAGTCCGCGTTCGAGTTCACCGTCTACCGGATGACCTGTGGGGCGGCGGACGCGGCCAGCGGGACCGGCGCGGCACCCGCCGGGGGTCGGCGCTGCCAGGCCACCGTGGGTGTGCGCAACGTCACCGGCACCCCGCAGCCCTGGCACGGCCAGCTGCAACGCGCCTACCTGCCGGGTGGCCGGTGGGTGAGCACGGACGAGCCGGCCACCCGGACGGCCAACCTGGGTCGGGACGTCTTCGCCAACCCGGTGGCCGCGGGCAGTCGGGTGGTGCTCCCGCTGGTGTTCACCGTCGACGGGCGGGACCCGCCCCAGCAGCTGGAGCTGCGCAGCGGCGTGTTCTCCGCCGGCGTCCGGGTGCACATGCCCTGACCGGCGATGGGGCGGCGGTCGTACCCTGGGGTCCGTGACCGCCGCCCTCGCCCCCGCCGTGCTCGACGTGGCGGCCTGGCGTGAGCGCCGCCGGGCCCACGAGGAGCGGGTGGACGGGTGGCTGACGCCGCACCTGGCCCGCCGACGTCGGGGTGAGCGGCACCCGGTGGCCGACTTCCTGTTCACCTACTACTCGCACCGGCCGGCGCAGCTGCGCCGCTGGCACCCGGGCGCGGGGGTCGAGCTGCGCGACGCGGACCCGGCCGAGTTCGGCCGGGACTACCGCGCCACCGCCGCCGGGGTCACCCTCGACACCGAGGCGGTACGCGGGCGACGCGGCGAGTCGATCGCGTGGATCCGCTCGCTGTTGGCGGCCACGGCCGGACGACCGGCGCACTTCGGCTGCTTCGGAATGCACGAGTGGGCGATGGTGTACCGGCAGACCCGCGAGGAACTGCGGCACAACGCCTGGCCGTTGCGGCTGGATCCGGAGCGCACCGCCGCGGTCGTCGAGGAGCGCGGGGTGCGGTGCAGCCACTTCGACGCGTTCCGGTTCTTCACCCCGCCGGCCCGGCCGTTGAACCTGCTCACCCCGACCCGGGAGACGCAGCACGCGCACGAGCAGCCGGGCTGTCTGCACGCCAACATGGACCTCTACAAGTGGGCGTACAAGTTGTCGCCGCTGGTGCCCTCCGAGCTGGTCGCGGACTGTTTCGAGCTGGCCCGGGAGATCCGCACGTTGGACATGCGGGCCAGCCCGTACGACCTGGCGGCCCTCGGTCACCCTCCGGTACGGGTGGAGACCGCCGAGGGGCGGGCGGAGTACGCCGCGGCGCAGCGCGGGTTCGCCGACCGTGCGGCGGTGTTGCGCGACCGACTGCTGGCCGCCGTCCCCGCCTGACCATCGACGGCCCCGTGCGGTCGGGCGGCTGGCCCGGCGTCAGCGCGAGCGGGCTCGCAGGCCGTCGAGGAGCAGCGCGACCACCGCGGCCAAATCGTCGTCGAGGCCCGGCTCGTTCCACTCCGTCCGGTGCGACGGGTGGTGGAACCGCGCGGTGGCCTGCAGCAGCGCACGGCCGGCCACCGCCGGGTCGGGCACGGTGAACTCGCCGGCGGCCACTCCGTCCGCGACGATCAGGCTGAGCTGACCGGCGAGAACCTCCAGGTGGTTGGCGACCGCCCCCTCGGAGAGCGTGGCGAGCTGGTGGAAGTTGTCGAACAGCTCCGGGTCCTCGCGGGCCATCCGCCGCTTGGTGCCGCTCAGCTCGGCCAGCCACCGGCGCAACCGCTGGGGGGCCGGGTCGGTGCCGGTGGCGACGCCGATCAGCGGGGTGGAGACCCGGGCCAGCCAGCGTTCGGCGACCGCCTCGCGCAGCGCGGCCTTGCTGGCGAAGTGCCGGTAGACGCTGCCGTGGCTGACGCCCAGCGCGCGGGCGACGTCCAGCACGGTGGCCTTCGCCGGGCCGTACCGGCGCAGCACCTCCTCGGCGGTGTCGAGGATGCGGTCGGCGGTCAGGGCGGTGGTGTCGCTCATCGTCCCAGCCTCCCTGACC
>NZ_JBFAPG010000498.1:0-4643 GCF_040675595.1 Micromonospora sp. NPDC049580 | reverse complement strand
CAGCGGGGTGGACAACCCCACCGGCGGGGGCACGGGGGGGGGGGCGCCGTGCGCCGCCCCCCCGCCCGTCCGCTTTCCGGCGGGGGTACGCGGGCCCGCCCGCCCCGTGATCAGCTACGGTCACCGGCATGACCTGGGATGATCTCGACGCCCATCTGGACCGGGTGCCGGGCACCGTCTCGGCGTACGTCTGTCGACTCGACGCGCCCCCGACCTGGACCCGCCACGCCGACGCCGGCCACTACGCCGCCAGCACCATGAAGGTGGGGGTGCTGACCGCGCTGCACCGCGCCGCCGAGGCCGGCACGCTGGAGCTGGACGCCGACGTCCCGGTGGTCAACGAGTTCGACTCGGCTCAACCCGGCGCGCCCCGCTTCTCCTGCGCCCAGCACTACGACAACGACGACGCCGTGTGGGACCGGCTCGGCGGCACCGCGCCCCTGCGCTGGCTCGCCGAACGGATGATCGTGCGGTCCAGCAACCTGGCCACCAACCTGGTCATCGGGCACGTCGGGTTGCCCGCGGTGGCCGAGGTGTGGAGGCTCGCCGGCGCCCGCAACAGCGTCACCGGCCGGGGCATCGAGGACTTCGCCGCCCGCGAGGCCGGCATCACCAACACCGTCACCGCCGCCGACCTGGCCGCCCTGCTGGGCGCGCTGACCAGCGGCGCCACGACTCCCGGCCGCCTCGCCTCGCCGGCCGGCTGCGCCGCCATGCTGGACGTGCTACTCGCCCAGGAGCACCGCGAGGACCTGGCCGCCGGCCTGCCCGAGGGCACCCGCGTCGCGCTCAAGAACGGCTGGGTGCGCGGCGTGCGCCACAGCGTCGGCGTGGTGCTGCCCGACGACGCCCCGTCGTACGTCATCGCCGTGTGCACCACCACCGACCTGGCCGACAGCGACGAGGGAGTCGTCGACGACGCCTGCCGCCTGATCGCGCACGTCTCGGCGCAGGTCTGGGCCGCCCGCCACCGGCTCTGAGGCCGGCGCCCGCCGATCCGGCTAGGCTGCTGCCACCCCCACCTCGGAGCCGCTGATGCCTCGCAGCCGTACCCTGCTCGTCGTCTTCCTGGTCGTGACGGCGGCGAACCTGGTGGCCAACGCCGTCGACAGTCCAGTGGCCGAGCTGCTCACCAAGCCGCTGCTGATGCCGCTGCTGGCCGCGTACCTCTGGCGGGCGGCCACCGAACGCGGCGCCCGGCCGGACCGGCTGGTGCTCGCCGCGTTGGCCTGCTCCACGGCCGGCGACGTGGCGCTGCTGGCCTCCGGCACCGGCTGGTTCATGGCCGGCATGGTCTGCTTCCTCGCCGCCCACGTCTGCTACCTCGTGGCCTTCACCCGGCACGGCGCCGCGACGCGGCTGCGCCGTCCGCCGCTGGTCGCAATGCCGCTGGTGTACGCGGTGCTGACCGTCGCCGCGCTGGCCTGGATGTGGGCGGGGCTGACCGAGGCCGGGCTGGCCGTGCCGGTGGCCGGCTACGCCGTCGCGCTGGCGGCGATGGCCACCACCGCCGTGACCCAGGGCTGGCGGGTCGGTGTGGGCGCCGCGCTGTTCCTCGGCTCCGATCTGCTGATCGCCGCCGGGGTGGCCGACGTGGCCCAGCCGCCCGGCGCGCCGGTGCTCGTGATGGCGACGTACGCGGCCGGCCAGGCGTTGATCGTCATCGGGCGGGTCGCCCGCGCCGACGTGCCGCCCGGCGTGGCGGTCACTCCAGCAGTTGCGCCTGCAGCGCCGTGAGGACCTCGTCGGTCAGCCCCAACCCGTCGCGCAGGTAGCCGTCGAACGAGCCGTGCACCCGGCGCACCTCCTGATAGGCGGCGTCGAGGTACTCGGCGCGAACCTCCAGCACCGGCAGCACCGCGTCGACGTCCAGGCCGGGCTGCCGGCGTCGCATCGCCTCGATGATCACCGCGCGGAGGCTGTCGGTCAGCGCGTTGTTGCGCAGGTACTCGGCGCGGATCGCGGCCTCGTCCACACCGAGCGCGGTGAGCAGGATGACGGTGAGCCAGCCGGTGCGGTCCTTGCCGGCGGAGCAGTGGTAGAGCAGCGGCAGGTTCTCCGACCGGGCGGCCAGCCGCACCGCAGCGCCGAAGCTGCCCCGGGCCGACTCGCCGGTGACGAACCATCGGTAGATCTCGGCCATCGCCCCCGCCGTGCCCTGCCGGGCCAGCTCCGCGTACGCGTCGAGGTCGTGGCCGAGCAGCACCGCCGAGACGTACGTGAAGACCGGGTGCTCCGGGTCGTGCACCGGCAGATGCACGACCCGCGGCTCGCCCGCCAGCCGATCGGTCGGGGCGAGTGCGATCTCCGCGGCGGCGCGCAGGTCGAGCACGCAGGCCGGCCCCAGCTTCGCGAGCACCGGCAGATCCTCGTCGGTGAGCCGACCCAGCGCCGGAGTGCGGATCAGCCGTCCGGCGCGCACCTTCCGGCCGTCGACGCCGCGCAGCCCGCCCAGGTCACGGGCGTTCGGCGCGCCCACCAGCTCCCAGTCCCGCACGACCATCCGGTGTCCCCTCTCGCCGCGTGCCTGCATATAGGGTGCCCCACATGACGATCTCGGCGGTACGCACCCACCGGGTTTCTGCCCCCTTACACACCCCGTTCGTCACCGCGCTGCGAAGTACCACCACCGTGGACACCCTGATCGTCGAACTGGTCGATGCCGACGGTCGGTCCGGCTTCGGCGAGGCGCCGCAGGTGTGGCAGGTCACCGGAGCGTCGGTCGCCGGCGCGCAGGCGTGCGTACGCGAACTGCTCGGCCCGCTGCTCACCGGACGTGACCCGGACGACCTGGTGGCCCGCTGCGCCGAGGTGCAGCGCGCGGTGGTCGGCAACGAGGCGGCGAAGGCGGCCATGGACGTGGCCCTGCACGACCTGGCCGCGCAGCGGCTGGGCGTACCCCTGGTGCGGTTGCTCGGCGGCACCACCCTGCGGGTTCCGACGGACGTCACCCTCGCCGCGGGCGACGCGGTGGACCTGGCGGCGGCCGCGCGCCAGCGGCAGGCCGACGGCTTCGGCGTGCTGAAGCTCAAGGTCGGCACGGACGCGGCCGGCGACCTGGACCGGGTACGGGCGGTCCGCGCGGCGGTCGGCGCCGGGGTCCGGATCCGACTCGACGCCAACCAGGGCTGGACGCCACGCGAGGCGGTCCGGGTGATCCGTGGCATCGAGGACGCAGGGCTGGACGTGGAGCTCGTCGAGCAGCCGGTGGCCCGCTGGGACCTGGACGGGCTGGCGTGGGTCAGCGACCGGGTGTCCGTGCCGATCCTGGCCGACGAGGCGGTCTTCGGGGTCCGCGACCTGGTCGAGGTGATCCGTCGCCGGGCCGCCGACCTGGTCAACGTCAAGCTGGCCAAGTGCGGCGGCCTGCAACCGGCGCGCACCCTGCTCGAGCTGGCCACCGCGCACGGGCTCGGCACGGTGGTCGGGTCGATGATGGAGAGTCAGGTCGGCATCGGCGCGGCGGCGAGCCTGGTCGCCGCGTACGGCACCACGGCGGTCGCCGACCTGGACGCCGCCTGGTGGCTGGCCTGGTCGCCGGTCCAGGGGGGAATCCGCTACGAGGGGCCGACCGTGGTGCTGCCGGATGCGCCTGGCCTGGGCATCTCCGGCCTGGCTGAAGTAAAGATGCAGGCCCGCGGTTGATGACCGTTGGTTTCTTTCATAGGGTTCCCCTGAACAGCCGACACGAGCTGGGGGTTGACGTGGAGCTGCAACCGGGCCGCGAGGCCATCGTCCGGGTCGCCGTCGCGACGCTGTGGTCCTCCCCCGAGGCGGTCCGGCCGGTCGACGGTCCCGCGCTCACCGCCGGCGCCGACATCCCGACCTGGGTTCGCGGCATGGACACCGACCAGCAGGTCGGCGACTGCGTGCTGAGCCAGCTCCTGCTCGGCGAACGGGTGCTGATCGACGAGCTGCGCCCGGACGGCTGGGCACGGGTCGTCGCCGTCGAGCAGCCGGCCGCCAAGCTCGATCCCCGCGGCTACCCGGGCTGGCTCCCCGCCGATCAGCTGACCACCGTGGATCCCACCGTCAGCGGCGACCCGCTGGTCGTGGACGCCACAGTCACCGGGCTGCACGCCGCCCCGGGCGGGCCGGTGGCGCTGGCGGGCGTCGTCGTCGGCACGCGCCTCGTCCCGGCCGGCCCGGCCCGCGACGGCTGGCGAGAAGTCCACGTCCCCGGCCAGGCCACGCCGCTCTGGCTGCCCGACGGGCAGCTCGTCCCGGTGCCGACTGAGCCGCCCACCGCCGCCGACGCGCTCGCGGTGGCCCAGCGGCTGTTGGACGTCGCCTACATCTGGGGCGGGCTCTCCGCGTACGGCATCGACTGCTCGGGCCTCGTCCACCTGGCCTGGCGCCGGTTCGGCGTGCTGCTGCCCCGCGACGCCGACGACCAGGCCGTCGCCACGACCCCGCTGCCCCTCGGCGCGGAACGCCCCGGCGACCTCTATTTCTTCGCCCGCCCCGGCCGCAAGATCCACCACATCGGCATCGTCACCGCCGTCGCCGACGACCCGACGGACCGGCGGATGCTGCACGCCTGCTACCGGCGGCGACGGGTGCTGGAGGAACAGCTACCGGCCGATCGGGCCGCCACCCTCGTCGGCGTCCACCGGGTCTGACCGGTCGGGCCCCTGTTCGGG
>NZ_JBFAPG010000497.1:0-4644 GCF_040675595.1 Micromonospora sp. NPDC049580 | reverse complement strand
CCGGCCCCGAAGGGCCGGACCGGGGCGGGCCGGGAGGGTCAGGCCCGAGGGCCCCTCGGGTCAGGCGGTCCGGCCGCGGTTGTAGAGCGCCTTGGCCCAGAGGAAGCAGGCCACCGTGATGACGGCGCACCAGGCGACCGCGAGGATCCCGTTGCTGCCGATTCCGGTGCCGAGCAGGAGGCCCCGGAGGGTTTCCATGACCGGGGTGAAGGGTTGGTAGTCGGCGAACAGGCGTACCGGCGTCGGCATGGAGTCGGTGGGGACGAACCCGCTGCCGAGAAATGGCAGGAGCACCAGCGGCATGGGCAGGTTGCTGGCCGTCTCGACGCTCTTCGTGACCAGGCCGAGGGCGACCGACAGCCAGGTGACCGCGAAAGTGATCATGGTGAGGACGCCGATCGCGGCGAGCCATTCGACGGCATTGGCGGTGGGACGGAACCCGACCAGCAGCGCCACGCCGGTGACGGCCGCGAGGCTGAACATCGTCTGGAGCACGCTGCCCACGACGTGGCCGGTGAGAACCGACGGCCGGAAGATCGCCATCGTACGGAAGCGGGCGATGATGCCCTCGGCCATGTCCATGGCGACCGAGATCGCGGTGCCCTGCGCCGCGCTGGCCACCGTGATGAGCAGGATGCCGGGGGTGACGTAGTTGGCGTAGTCGCCGCGGTCGCCGGAGGGTCCGAGGCCGGCGCCGAGGGTGCCGCCGAAGACGTAGACGAAGAGCAGCAGAAGGATGACCGGGATGCCGACGAGCATGAGGGTCAGCGAGGGGTAGCGCCGCATGTGCAGGAGGTTGCGCCGCAGCATGGTGTTCGAGTCGCGCAGGGCGAGGTTGAGGGTGCTCATCGCGCGGAGGCCCTTTCGTGACCGGACCGCCCGGCCCGGGCGTCGGGGTGGCTGTCGGGTTGGTCGGCTCGGCTGTCGGGTTGGCCGGTGAGGGCGAGGAAGACGTCGTCGAGGTCGGGGGTGTGCACCGCGAGGCCGGCCACGGTGATCGCGTCGCGGTCGAGGTGGTCGAGGACGGACCGCAACGAACCGACCCCACCGTCGCTCGGCACCTGGAGGGTCAGCGCGGCGTCGTCCCGGGTGGCCGCCGCGAACGTACGGGCCGCCGAGTCGAGCCCCTCCTGGTCGGCGAACCGCAACACGACGTGGCCGCCCGGGATGAGCCGCTTGAGCTCGTGCGGGGTGCCCTCGGCGATCAGCCGGCCGTGGTCGAGGAACGCGACGCGGTCGGCGAGCTGATCGGCCTCCTCCAGGTACTGGGTCGTCAGCAGGATGGTGACGCCCTCGGCGGCGAGGGCCCGGATGATGTGCCACATGGCGCGACGGCTGCGCGGGTCGAGGCCGGTCGTCGGCTCGTCGAGGAAGATGACGCGGGGGTCGCCGACCAGGGTCATCGCGAGGTCGAGCCGACGGCGCATGCCGCCGGAGTACGTCGCGGCCGGCTTGTCCGCCGCCTCCGTGAGGTCGAACTGCCCGAGCAGGTCGGCGATCCGTCGCCGACCCGTCGCCCGGTCCAGATGACACAGGTCGGCCATCAGGTTCAGGTTCTCCCGACCGGTGAGCAGGTTGTCCACGGCGGAGAACTGGCCGGTGACGCCGATCAGCTCACGAACCGCGTCGGGCTCACGGGTCACGTCGTGGCCGAGGACGCGGGCGTGGCCGCCGTCCGCCCGGAGCAGGGTGGAGAGGATCTGCACGGTGGTGGTCTTGCCGGCGCCGTTCGGGCCGAGCAGCGCGAAGATCGTTCCCTCGGTGATCATCAGGTCGATGCCGTCGAGCACGACCTTGTCACCGTAGGACTTCCGCAGCTCCGTGGTGACGATCGCGGGTTTCCTGCTGCTGGTCATGGTCTCCTCATTTGTGGTCGGGGGTCGCGGCGGATCAGGCACGGCGGATCGTGATGTCGCCGTAGGAGGTGTTCGCGCGGATCTCGACCGTCTCGTCGGTCTCGGCCGGGCTGTCGGTCGACTCGAGCGCGTTGTGCACGCGCCCGTGCCGGGAACTGACGTCGAGCCAGGCGGCGGTGCCGCGCCGGACCCCGACCTCGATCGCGCCGTACGAGGTGTGCGACTCGACCGACCCGCGTACGACCTCGCCCAGCCGGACGTTGCCGTACGCGGTGCGTGCCGCCACCGAGGCCATCGACGCGTCCACGGTGATGTCGCCGTACGCGGTGTTGACCCGGACGTCACCGCCGCTGCGGCCGATCCAGCAGTCACCGGAGGAGTTCTTGATCTCCGCGGTGCCGTCGACCGCGCCGAGGCGCACCTTTCCGGAGGAGGCCTTCACCCGGGCGGAACCGGTGACACGCTCCACCGCGACCTCGCCGTGGCTGCTGTCGATCTCCAACGGCCCGGTCTCCTCGAGCCGGATCCCGCTGCCGGTCTTGATGCGACACTCGCCGAGCCGCCCCTCGCCGCGGAACGCCGCCCACGCCGCCTCGGCATGCAGCCGTGTCCCGCTCGGCACCTCGATGAGGACGTCGACCGAGGGGCCGGAGCCGAAGCCGTATCGGCGCCAGCTCTTCGGCACCCTGATCCGCAGGAGCCCGGCGGCGTACTCGACGGTGGTCTGCTCCGCGGCGCTCACGTCGGCCTTGCTCGACGGGTCGCGGGGGCGCACCTGCACCACCGTGTCGGTGCGGTCGGTCGCAGCGATCCAGGCGTCCCCGACGGGCAGCTCGACCTGGACGGAAATCGGTTCTGGCGTATCGAAAACAGGCATGGTGGTCTCCCGGGAGGTGCGTGGCGAAGGCGAGCGGAATCGGAAAGGGGCGCGGCGGTCAGCGCGCCCAGCCGGTGACGTGCTGGCCAGGCCGCGGCGGCTCCAGCCGGCGCGGTGGCTGGTGATCCGTGCCGCCGGCCGCGACGGCGGCGGCGACGGCTCGCACCAGCCAGGCGTTGACGGACAGCCCGGCCCGGCTGGCGGCCCCGTCGACGCTGGCCTTGAGATGGTCGGGGAGGCGGAGGTTGATCCGGGACGTGCCGCCCTCGTCGCCCTCGGGCGGGAGCAGCGGCGCCGGCGCCGGAGGCGGTTCGCTGACCGCATCCGTGCTGTCCGCCGGCGGGTTCGCGGGCGTCACCACGAAGTTGGGCTCGCGCCCGCGCAGCCGGACGTGCACCGACCCGGGGGCGAGATCGCGGGTGATCTCGTCGGCCGCGTCGGACAGCGCCTCGAGCAGGGTGAGGTGGGTCGCCGCCTCCAGTTGGGTGAAGAGTCGCTCGGCCAGCACCCGACCCTCCGGGTCGACGCCCTCGGCGGCCACAGCGAACTCGTTGCGCAGGTTCTCGACGTACGGCCTCAAGTCCATGGCACCATCATGGCACCACTTTGGCTCAGGATGCAACAGCCGTGGCTCAACTTGCTGCCATGACGTTCATCGTCGATCGCTGGTGCGACGCTCCGGCCCCCCGAACACGCGGCGGACCAGCCGGTTCGCGACCTCCTGCGTCAGCCCGGTGGCCACCAGCAGATCGCTGACGGTCGTCCGGACCTGCGCCACCACGACGGCACCGGAGAAACCGACCCCCTCCCGGTAGGCGTCACCGGCGGCGCACACCGCCCGCAGGGCCTGCTCCCGCGCCTGGGTGGGTTCGTGACCGGCGGCGAACTGCCGCTTGAGCACGCGTACCGCCTCGGCGAGGTCGGCGACGGCCTCCGGCAGCTGCCTCGGGATCGGCTCACCGTCGTCGATCACGGTCACCGCGCGGCGGATCAGCGTTCCGGCGTTGCGCATCGCCCGGTCGATCGGCCCCGCCGCCTGCGCGTACCGGCCCACCGGCCCGTGCCGCTCATGCCAGTGCACCGGCGAGAGGGTGCTGGCCTCCCGGGCCCCCTGGGTCGCCTCGACCAGCGCCCGCAGCTCGTCCTTGTTCTCCCGCAGCTGCGTCCGGGCGGCCAGCGCACGGGCGATGTCGCGGTCGGCCAGCGCGCCAGCGGTGGCGTCGAGCTGGGTGCTGAGCAGGTCCAACGCCGGGCGCGCGGCCCGGTTGAGCACCCGCAGCGGGCTCAACGGCAGAAGGACGGCGGTGACCAACAGCGCCACCGCTCCCCCGACGAGAGCGTCCACGAAGCGGGGAATCTCCAGGTCCCGCACGGACGGACTCAACGTGGCGATGAGCACCGCCGTCGCCCCGGCCTGGATCACCGCCGCCGCGCTGCCGGCGAGGAACAACGCGACGAGGATCGCCAGCACGACGATCAGGGCGAGTTGCCACCACCCGGTGCCGGTGACCGTGAGCAGCAGGTCGCCGACCAGCACCCCCACGGTGACGCCGATGATCAACTCGACGGTGCGACGCAGCCGTTGCCCGACCGACGCGGCGAGGGTCGAGACCGCGGAGATCGGCGCGAACACCGGCTGCGAGACGTGCAGCACGTGGCGCACCACCAGCCAGGACAGCGCCGCAGCCAGACCGGCCTGCAGAGCGAGGCCGCCGACGCCCCGTACCCGCCGCGCCCGCTCCCGCAGCGTGCCCCACAGGCGGGCGCGGAGCCGGGCGACGGTCGTCGGCGCAGCGGCGTTCGCTCCCGCGCCGGCCCGCGCCGCGGCGCCCCCGTCCGTAGCGGGCCGACCGGCAGCGACCATGGCGGCGGCTACCCCGCCGTACCCCGATCAATCCTGGCTGCCGGGCG
>NZ_JBFAPG010000496.1:0-4660 GCF_040675595.1 Micromonospora sp. NPDC049580 | reverse complement strand
GGCCGACCGGGCCACCAGGTCATCCACGATCTGCCCGACCCGGGCGACGGCCGCGCGCCGGGCCTCGTGCGCCGCCGGGTCGGCGGCCACCGCGTACCGGGACGGGTCGGCCTGCCCGGCGGCGAGCGCGTCGTGCAGCGCCTCCCGGGTCTCGCAGAGCGCCACCAGCCCGGCCGCGCCGAGCCGACGCGCGAAGAGCTGCTGGTGGTCGTCGACGTGCTCACCGCGCGACGGGTCGCGGGGCACCACGATGGGCAGGTGCCCGTGCCGGCGGGCCTCCAGGATCGTCGCCGGGCCGCCGTGACACACCACCAGGTCCGCGTCGGCCATCGCCTGTTGCAGGGCGTCGTGACCGAGGAAGGGCACCGCGCCCGGCAGGGGCGGCGCCGTGGTGTGGCCGTGCTGCAGGGTCAACCCGACCGGGCCGGACTGCGCGTGCCACTGCGTCAACCAGTCCACGAGCCGGTCGAAGGGGTGCTTGTCGGTGCCGACCGCGACGAGCAGCCGGGTCTGCTCGACGTCGGTGGTGTCGCGCTGGCGCGGCAGCCGGGACGGGTCGGCGACGGTGTCGCGGCGGGCCGTGCCCGTCTCCCCGCTCACAGCAGGGTCCCGACGACGGTGGCCTCCGGGTACTGCCGGCGCTGCTCGTCCCACTGCACGAGCATCGCGGACAGGAACGGCCGGCAGAGCCGGGCGGTCAGCGTCGGGGTGTCGATCCGGTCGTACACCTCGATGTAGACGGTCGGGATGCGACGCAGGCGGGCCAGCACCACGAACGGCACGGCCACCCCGGCGCCGGTGGTGACCACGGCGGCGACCCGCCGGCCCCGCAGCACCCGCCAGGCCAGTCGCGCGTTGCGCAGCAGGTTCGGCACGTTGCGGGTGGTCGGGTGGTGCGCCGGCACCAGATCCTCACCGGCCAGCAGTGACACCGCCTCCGGGGTGTCGAAGGTGACCCAGCAGCGCCGCCACCGTTCGTACCAGGGCCGCAGGGCAAGTAGTTGGGCCAGGTGGCCGCCGCTGGATCCCACCAGCAGCAGCACCGGCGGCTCGTCGTCGTTGTTCGTGTCCACGCGACTCCCCACAAGTCAGCTTGGAATTCCGATTCACGCCAGGCAGAAGCAGATCACAGGTTTTCCGGTCGTTGAATAGCGCGACCGGGCGAGGCGACGATCTCCACTCGGCGTCGTCAGAGCCGCTGTCGGCCCCGCAGCCCATCGATCGTCATCACGACCTGCCATTATGTCGTCACTCTGCGACGCGCACCCGGCGTCGCGTTGTCTCCAGTTCAGTCGCTATGTCGTTTCTCGATGACGTCCAACAGTGCGGGATGCAGCGCGCCGTTCCACCCGGCGCCGGCGTCCGCCAGCCGCCACGTCCGCAGCCACATCTCCAGCAGGTACGCGTCGGCCACCAGCCGGCACTGCGCCGGGCCCAGGCCGAGCCGCGCACCATGCCGGCCCAGCTGCCCGTCCACCGCCACGGCGGCCACCGCGGCCGGTTCGGCGCGCAGCACCAGCGACCGCTGGAAGGCGTCGTGCGCCAGGTCGAAGCCGACCGGCACGTCCGGACCACTGTGCTCCCAGTCCCAGGCCACCAGCCGGCCGTCGTACGTGCCCAGGTTCCAGGGCACCCAGTCGCCGTGCCAGTGGCCGAACTCGACGGCCGTGTCGCCGTGCCGGCGGGCCAGCGCGGCGACCGCGGCGACCGCCCGCGCCCCGGCCGGCCCGGCCGCGGCGGCCCGCTCGGCCTGGGCGGCCAACCGGGTCAGGAACGTCGAGGACGCCAGCGGTCGCGGTGCCCCGGCCGGGGCCCCGCGGCGGGCGACCGCGAGCAACGCCGCGATCCGTGGCGGGTCGTCGGCCGGCACGCCGCGTACGTCCGGTGGCAGCGGTTCGATCACCGCGACCGCCTGGCCGGCCCACGCCGTCTCGGTGAGCAGCCCCGGCGGCACCGGATGGTCGACGACGCCGGTCACCGCGCGCAACGCCCGCAGCGCGCTGGCCTCGGCGGTGACCAGCGCCCGGGTGGCGTCGTTCCAACCGATCTTCGCGTAGCCGCGCGGACGACCGTCGACGGTGAACAGTTGCAGGGTGGGTTTGACGTTCGGGTCCGGTGGACGGACACCGCACGCGGCCAGCAGCGGCGTACCGCCCAGCGCTGCGGCGAGCCGCTCGGTCAGCAGCAGCTCGGTCACGGCCGCCCCCACCGGCACCGAGACGGTCAACGTCGGAAACGGCGCCAGACCCGCCCCGCCGAACCGGGCCAGCCCACCGAGCGCGGCCCGCAGCGCCCGCACCTTCGGCGGCCGCAACGCGTTGTACGCCAGCAACGACGCCGCGCCGGCCCGGGGTGCGCCCAGCGGCACGAGGAACCGCGCCCGGGCCACCGACGGCACCACCGCGTACCGGGCCACCGCCCGATGCCCGGCCGGCAGCGCGCCACCCACCGTCAGGCCGACCCGGTCGTCCGGGAACACCGCGCGGCTCACCCAGCCCAGCCCGTCCACCCGGGACCGGGGATCGGTGGCCGGGGTGACCCCGGTCGTCACGCCGCCCGGTCCGCCCAGTCGAGGTCCAACCCGAGCCGCTCGCGCAGCGCGTCGTTGTACGGGCGGTAGTAGTCGGTCAGCTCGGCGCGGACCGCCGGCTCCAGCGGCGCGGAGCGCCGGTCGTTGTAGACCTTGAAGTTCGGCAGGTCGTACGGGGGCAGCCCGAGGAAGTCGAGGGTGCGCCGGTACGTGGCGCGGGAGTCGCGGTACAGGTCCTCGCTGGGCAGGAAGAGGATCTGCTCGGAGTCGAAGCGTTCCAGCCACGGTTCCAGGTGCTCCAGGTAACGCCCCCGGGCCCGGTACGTGTACCAGTCGTACGCCTCGCTGAACGCCTCCGGCTCGGCGATCAGCCGCTCCCGCTCCCCCGCTGTGCGCTCCGGCTCGGCGGCCAGCGCGGCGGCGAAGTCCAGCGGCTCGATGCCGTGGGTGCGGCGCTCCTTCCAGTGCGAGTACGCCCGCTCGACCGGGTCGCGCAGCAGCACGATCAGCTTCACCGTCGGCAGCAGAGCGGCGACCCGCTGCGCGGCGAGCGGGTGGAACATGTAGAGCGGGGCGGCCTCGCCGACCCGGACCGGCCCGCCGTGCCGCTTCGCGAGGGCCTCGCGCTGCCGCTCGGTCGGGAAGTGCGAGCGGTACCACGCCTCGCCCCGGCCCCAGTGCTCCTCGAAGTAGTGCGCCGACTTGGTGTTCCAGGCGGGAAAGAGCCGGGGCACCAGGGGGTGCTGGATGAGGTAGTTCCACAGGGAGGTGGTGCCGCCCCGCTTGGTGCCGATGATCAGGAAGTCCGGCAGGGGTCGCCGGTCACTGGTGCGGACCCCGTAGTCGACCAGGGACTCTTTCACCCGGGTGGTCACCTGGGTCGGCACCAGCTGCTTGACCCGGTCACGGATGGACGCCACGATGGCCCTCACCTGCCTCTCGTCGATTCCGGGCCGACCCCGGCGGCCGTGGCCGCGTCGTCGGATCCACGGATCTGCCTCATGGTCACCCGGATGCCGGCGCGCACCCGGGGCAACGTCAACAAGCCGACGCAACCGGCCAGCAGCACGCCCAGCGACACCGCCAGGCCCGGCAGGCCGCGGCCCCCGGCCAGCACGCCGATCCCCGCCGCGAGGCCCACACCGCCGAGGGTGGCCGCCGCCGCGCGCAGCGTCGCGGCGTCGACCAGCGGCTCGGCGACCACCGCGCGGGCGAACGCGGCGGCGGTGAGGTTCTCGGTGGCGATGCCGGCGGCCCAGGCGAGCGCCGCGCCCGTCGCGCCGTGCCCGGGGATCAGCCAGAGCCCGAGCGAGACGGTCACGGTGAGCCCGGCCAGCGTGGACACCAGGTGCAGCCCGCTGCGCCCGCCCATCAGCAGCAGGCTCTGCACGTTGCCCACGCCGGTGTTCACCAGCATCGCCAGCGCGAGCACCGTCATCGCCGGCACGCCGGCGGTGAACTCCGGGCCGAACAGTTGCAGGAACGCGAGCGCGAACACCGCGAGCAGCAGGTACACCGGCCAGGACAGCACCAGCCCCCAGGTGGTCAACTGCCGGTGCACGGCCGCCGCGGCGGCCCGCTCACCACGCCCCAGCAGCCGGGACAGCTGCGGTGACACCGCCACCCGCAACCCCTGCATGGCGAGCTGGCCGGCCAGCACGTACCGGCCGACCGCGCCGAACACGCCCGCGTCGGCCGGCCCGGCCAGCACCGACGTCAGCAGCACCCCCACCCACATGCTGCCCGCGTCGATGGCCGCCGAGGCGGCCCGGGGCAGCGCGAAACGCCAGAACGTCGACCAGTCGGCCCGGCCCGGTCGCAGCGCCGCGCCCCGGCCCAGGCCGAGCGGGCCGGCCACCAGGGTGAGACAGGCCAGCAGCGCCAGCGCCGCCGGCACCAGCCAGCCGGTCATCCCGGCGAGCAGGCCGCCGCCGGCCAGCGCGGCCGCGCCGACCAGCGCCGGGCGGGCCACCGGCAGCAGCAGGAACTGCACGCCGACGTACGCGCGGATGGGTCGTACGCAGCGCAGCGCGGCCAGCAGCAGGGTCATCGCCACCACCACCGGCACGGCGGCGAAGGTGAGCGTCAGCAACGCGTCGCCGCCGTCGCCCGAGCCCCGCAGCAGTCGGG
>NZ_JBFAPG010000495.1:0-4660 GCF_040675595.1 Micromonospora sp. NPDC049580 | reverse complement strand
GGCGACGGGTACCGAGCGGGGGAAGCATGACGAAGATTGATGATGTCGCCCGGTTGGCCGGGGTCTCCACGGCAACCGTCTCGCGGGCCCTGCGCGGGCTGCCGACGGTCTCGGCCGCCACCCGACGCAGAGTCCTCGCGGCCGCCGAGCAGCTCGACTACGCGGTCTCGCCGAGCGCGTCCCGGCTCGCCGGTGGCCGCACCGGCACGGTCGCGGTGGTCGTACCCCGGATCACCCGCTGGTTCTTCAGCACGGTCGTCGAGGCGGTCGAGGAGTATCTGCACCACTCCGGCTACGACCTGCTGCTCTACAACCTGGGCGGTCGGGAGCAGATCCGCCAGCGGGTGCTGCGCACCGCCAACCTGCACAAGCGGGTCGACGCCATGATGCTGGTCGCCACGCCGCTGCGCCCGGCGGACCTGACCGCGCTGGCCGCCCTGGACCTGCCCGGCGTGACCATCAGCTCGGGAAGCAGGGTGCCCAACTGGCCGTGCGTACGGATCGACGACGTGGCCGCCGCGCGGATGGCCACCCGCCACCTGCTCGACCTCGGCCACCGGCGGATCGCGCACATCTCCGGAGACCCCGACGACGAGCTGGCCTTCACCACCCACCTCGACCGGCGCCGGGGCTACCAGGCGGAGCTGCGGGCCGCCGGCCTGCGACCCGATCCGAGCCTGGACGTCGAGTCGTCGTTCACCATCGACGGCGGCAACCGGGCCGCCGCCGAGCTGCTGGCCCGCGGTGTTCCGCCGACCGCTATCGTCGCCGCCTGCGACGAGATGGCGATGGGCGCGATGACCGCGCTGCGCGACGCCGGGCTGCGCGTACCGCAGGACGTCAGCGTGGTCGGCATCGACGACCACGACCTCGCCGGCGTGCTCGGGCTCAGCACCATCGCCCAGCCGGCCGCCGAACAGGGCCGGCTGGCCGCCCGGATGCTGCTCGACCCGCTCGGGGCCCGCAACCTGAGCCCGATCGTCGGTCAACGAACCGCCGGCGGCGACACATCGGTGATCCTGCCCACTCGGCTGGTGGTCCGAGAGTCCACCGCGCCGCCGCGGGCACACTGAACCCCAACCATCCGCCGCCGGCCGGCGGCTGGCGGCGACGCGGCCGGCAGCAGCACCGCCGGCAGTCCACCCACCGCGCGACACGGGAGACGACCCTGAACACCGATCCGACGCAGCAGACCTCCTCCGGTCACCCGATCACCGGCTGGTGGACCGAGGCCGCCATCTACCAGATCTACCCACGCTCGTTCGCCGACTCCGACGGTGACGGCATCGGTGACCTGCCGGGCATCACCGCCCGCCTCGACCACCTGGTCGAGCTGGGCGTGGACGCGGTGTGGCTCTCCCCGTTCTATCCGTCCCCGCAGGCCGACGCGGGCTACGACGTGGCCGACTACCGGGACGTCGACCCGCTGTTCGGCACCCTCGCCGACGCGGACAAGCTGATCGCCGAGGCCCGCTCCCGCGGCCTGCGGGTGATCGTCGACCTGGTGCCGAACCACACCTCGTCGGCGCACCGCTGGTTCCAGGCCGCGCTGGCCGCCGCGCCGGGCAGCCCGGAGCGGTCCCGGTACATCTTCCGCGACGGCCTCGGCCCGGCCGGCGACCAGCCGCCGAACGACTGGCAGAGCGTCTTCGGCGGTCCGGCCTGGACCCGGACGGTCGACCCGGACGGCCGACCCGGCCAGTGGTACCTGCACCTGTTCGACACCGGCCAGCCCGACCTCAACTGGGACAACCCGGAGGTGCACGAGGAGTTCCTGGACGTGCTGCGGTTCTGGCTGGACCGCGGTGTGGACGGCTTCCGCGTCGACGTGGCGCACGGCCTCGTCAAGCAGGCCGACCTGGCCGACTGGCAGGAGCCCCAGGAGATCCTCTCCGGCAACGAGATCGACAAGCCGCGCCCGCCGATGTGGGACCAGGAGGGCGTGCACGAGATCTACCGGCAGTGGCGGCGGGTCCTGGACAGCTACCCCGGCGAGCGGGTGCTGGTCGCGGAGGCGTGGGTGGAGCCGGCCGAGCGGCTGGCCCGCTACGTCCGCCCGGACGAGATGCACCAGGCGTTCAACTTCGAGTACCTGCTCGCCGCCTGGACCGCGCCGGCCCAGTACGCGGTGATCACCCGCTCCCTGGAGGCGACCGATTCGGTGGGCGCGCCGACGACCTGGGTGCTGTCCAACCACGACGTCGTACGCCACGCCTCCCGGCTCGGCCTGGCGATCGGCGGCGGCCGGCCCAACGGCATCGGCATCGGCGACCCGCAGCCGGACGCCGCGCTCGGCCTGCGCCGGGCCCGGGCGGCCACCCTGCTGATGCTCGCCCTGCCCGGCTCGGCGTACCTCTACCAGGGCGAGGAGCTGGGCCTGCCCGAGCACACCACGATGCCCGACGAGGCCCGGCAGGACCCGACCTGGGCCCGCAGCGGGCACACCCAGCGGGGCCGCGACGGCTGCCGGGTGCCGATCCCGTGGGAGGCCGACGCCCCGTCGTACGGCTTCGGGCCCACCGATGCCAGCTGGCTGCCGCAACCCCCGTCCTGGGCGGAGTACGCGCTGGACCGGCAGCGCGACGTGCCCGGCTCGACGTACGAGCTGTACCGCACGGCGCTGCGTCTGCGCCGTGCCCACGGCCTGGGCCGGGGCACGCTGGAGTGGCTGTCCTCCAACGACGAGGTGCTGACCTTCCGCAACGGCGAGCTGACGGTGCTGACCAACTTCGGCGACACTCCGGTGCCGGTTCCGGCCGGCGCCGAGGTGCTCGCCGCGAGCGCACCGCTGGACGACCACGGCGCGGTCCCGACCGACGTCACGGTCTGGCTCCGCGGCTGACCGGTCCGGTCCAGCCCTCTCCCGCCGCCGCGGCCTGCTCCGCTGCCGTTTGAATGGAGTCCGCCCCACCGCCCCACCGCTTTCCAGCGCCGGGCCGGTGGGGGGTCGGGGACGGGAACCGCTGCGCATCACGTCCTTTGCTCTGCTTCAACCGAGGCGACAGTCGGTGCCCTTATGTGTTGCGTGGGTTGAAGCAGAGCAAAGGCGGCGCTGGCACTACGCGGACCTGGCGGCCGCCCGATGATCGGGTGATGAGAAGGAGGTCCAGGCCGCTCCGGAACAACCAGCCAACGAGCCGGCGCGGGTACGGGGCGAGGGCCCGTCAGAGGCGGTCGGCGCGGGTGTGCAGCAGGTCGTGCACGTTGTCGATGTCCGCCGGTGAGGTTCGCGAGGCGAGCCAGTACATGATGCCGGTGGGAATGAAGAAGAGCTGGAACGCGGCCAGCCCGACGGCGAAGTTCAGTGGTGGCGGGAAGGCCGCGCGCAGACCCTGGAAGGCGACCCCGACCAGGCCGTTGCCGGCCGACCGGCCGACCCCGTTGACCAGGTTGCCGAGGCTGTAGACGGTCCCCCGGTGCTCCGGCGGGTTCACGTCGGCGATCAGCGCGAACCAGTTCGGCGAGTTGGCCGAGGTCAACGCGAGCGCCACCACGGCGGTGAGCAGGCTGAGTCCGACCGACGGCTCGGTGACCACGCTGGACAGCACCGCGCCGACCACCGCGCCGGCGCTGCCGCCGTCGGGCACGTCGATGGTCACCGGCACGAAGAACAGCACCAGGTAGAACGGCAGCGCGGCGAGGATGCCGACCGCCGCGACCAGGGCCCGACCCCCAGGGGTACGCCGCTGCACCGCGTCGCCGACCAGCCCACCCACGATGGAGAGCACCCCACCGAGCTGGAACAGCGTGGCGAAGACGCTGCCCACCACCACCGCGGTCGACTCCGAGTAGCCCTGGGCCTCGGCCCGTTCGGCGAACAGCACCGGCAGCCAGACCAGCGAGCCGAACGCCGCCTGCGCGGTCAGGCCCTGCAGGATCAGCCACCGGTTGGTACGCCGGGCCAGGATCCTCGGCACGTCGGCCCGACTGATCCGGTAGTCGTAGTCCGCGCCGGCGTCCAACGCGTCGGCCAGCTCCGGTTCGCTCTGGCCGCGCCGGACGTCGTAGGTGAACAGGTACGCCAGGGTGGCGGCCAGGCCCACCCCGGTCAGCAGCAGGAACGGCCGTCGCCAGTCGGCCGCGCCGAGCAGTCCGCCGAACAGCGTGCCGGCGAGCGTGCCGACGCCCTGGGAGAGCCCCCAGAAGCTCATCACCAGCCCGCGCCGGGTCGGCGAGATCAGGTCGGTGACCACCGAGAAGCCCACCGAGCCGACCGCACCGAGACCGACCGCCGCGACGAGCTGGGCGGCCAGGAACGTGAGGTACCCGCCGGCGAGCGCGCTGCCGCCGGTGCCCGCCGCCCAGAGCAGTGTGCCCACCATGAGCAGCGGTTTGCGGTTGCTCCGGTCCCCGACGTACGCCCAGCCGACCGCGGCCACCGCGCTGACCAGAAAGCTGACGGCGGTGACCAGCCCGAGCAGCCGCCCCGACACGTCGAACGCGCCGGCGATCGGCTTGTAGAGCGGTGGGACGAGCCCGATCGCCACGTTGTCGAGCGAGGCGAGCAGCACGAACACCACGACGCTGTACAGCCGGTGCGCCCGGCCGCCGCCCCGGCCACTCCGGCGCTGGCCGGGCCCGCCACTGGTCACGCTCATGACGGGCAGCCAACCAGACTCCGGTACGCAAGTCGCGACGCGGGTGGGTGCCGGTCGGCTCC
>NZ_JBFAPG010000494.1:0-4703 GCF_040675595.1 Micromonospora sp. NPDC049580 | reverse complement strand
GCGGCGGTGCGCCGCCGCCTCGTCGCCCCCGGCAGCGGGTTTTTCACTGACGATCCGGCGGACCGGGCTTACGTCGCAGGTGACGTAGCGGGCGCGTTGATGGCGTACCAGCGGCGGCTGATCGATGATCCCGAAGACAGCGACGCGTGGGTCGGCTTGATGCTCGCTGCCCGTCGAGGCGGCCACTCCGACGCGGCGCACACCTTGATGGCGCGGCCGGACCTGGTCCGCGCAACCCATCAGGCGGTCCCTGATACCGATGTGCTCACGGTGGCAGCCGCCCTGACGCAACGTCGGTGATCATTGTACGCGTCCACGAGGAAGCGGCCGAGCCGTCGTCACCAGAGGCGTTCGGCGGCGGTTCGGGCGAGTTCGACGAGCGCGCTCAGCACCGCTGGGTCATTCCGGAATTCGGGATCGCCGAGGGTAAGGCTCATCATCTCCGCACCACTTCGGACGAACACCTCGTAGATGCCGGAACCGGCCACCGCCACCGCCTCGTCTCCGATGTCGACGACGTGCGGCTTGATGCCGCCCCCGAGGCCGAGCGTCCCGTTGCGCATGGAGGCGAACTCGGCCCTCGCGGACGCTTCGTCTGGCTCGAGGTCCAGGGCGAGATTGAGTCGTACGGCGCCGTCGAACCACGCGCAGCTGGGCCGGAAATCCGAGTCGAACGACTGCGCCTCCACCCACTGTCGCAGCACCCGTCGGACCTCGGCGAGGGAGAGCGCCTTGCACCACCTGGTCGTCGGCACAGTGGCCGGAGCGACCGAAATGGTCCGATCGCCTCCATTGACCACCCACTCCCTCCTGTCCGCCAGCCAGTCGTAGTTGGCGTCGAGGTAGCGCAACGTGCTGTCGTAGAGGGAGAAGGGGCGGCCACCATCGTCGAGGATGTGGGTTTCCTGAACGCCGTTGATCGTCACGTCGACCTCGATCTGGAACCCGATCCGGTGGGCGGGCCCGCCATGCCCCGTCACGTAGAACGGCACCCGCAGGTCCCCGCCGGCCGGCACGTCCAGGTCCTCGCTGGTCACGCCCAGGTACGACATTCTGACTGCCGGCCGATCGACGGACTCTTCGGGCCTCGCAAGCTCTACGACCTCGGTCTTGGTCGATGCGGGCGCGCCCAGGATGCCGAACGTCTCCGCGAAGCGCCAGTTCCCCGGACGAGGATCCACCGTGTAGTCGGAGTTGGTGCAGACGACGGCGGCTCGAGGGTCGACGACCTCGGAGTCGACGGTTCGCACCCGGATGTCGCGGACGTTGACCTGCACCCGTCTCGGGACTCGGATCGAGATCTCTGCCCGTGCCTCACCGATGGCCGCGCCACCTATCGCCCGCATCCAATTCATCGCCTCCGCACAGGTACGGGCGGGAGGCGGCTTCTCGCCGGTCTTCAGCGGCGTGGCGAGCGCGCCGATCTGGAAGGGCACCACGTCCGCGCGCACTGTGGCCGGTGGTGTTGACGCCGTGTCGACGGGCTGGACGTCGGGCGTTCCGGATGGTTGGTGTCGGCCCTCGTTCCGCACCACGAGAAGCGCCGTCAGGAGGGACGGCACCAAGAGGACGACAGTCAGGAGGACGATGCGCACACCAGGTCTTATCCCGAACCCGCTCCTCATTCCGGTTTCCGCCACTGCTCACGCCGGCAGTCCGAGCCGCACACCTGCTCGACCGGCACCCGTTGCACGCCCTCGTCATTCCATCGGTACGAGTGGGAATAGCGGCTGGTCAGTGCGGTCACCCGCATGGGAGAGCCGCCCGGAAGCACCGTCAGCGTCCGGGCCCGACCACTGACCACATAGTCGATCTTGATTGACCACTCGACATAGCTGGATTTCGTACGTCCGACGAAATTGAACCTCAGCTTCTCGCCGCCGGTCAGCGTGAGGCCGGTTGTGTCAAGATACGGACCGGTCAAGACGTCGTGCTTGCCGAACGCCTGCGCGGACAGACTGGGCCCGTCAAGATCGAATCCGAGCGCGACCGGACCCGCACCGGGGCCACCCCCCGCCCGCGAAATGACGACCAAGGAATCGCTCAGCGGCACGGCACGCCGGTGCACGGAGGCGGTGATCGCGGTCAGGACAGCCGTATCGGAGCGCTTGTTCTCGATCGTGACCGCGGTCGTGGCCTGACCCGCCCGGACCACGCCCGCGGCGAGCAGGACAGCGGTGAGCCGCTCCGGGCTCTGACCGCCCGTCGTGATGCTCGACGGCAGTGGACGGTCCGACACCCAGGCAGCATCCAGCTCCGCGCCCAGGTCGCGGTCCGGAACCGCGTACACCTGCAACGGGTCACTGCCGATTACGTCCGCGGCCCCATCGACCACCGGATCGAAGCTGCGGGCGACCACCACGCCGGTGAGGGCGGCCAGCAGGCCGCTCGCGCCGACGATCGCCGCCAACCGCGATGCCATCCTGCGCGACCTCGACGACCCGTTCGATGGTTGCGGCGGCCCTTCGGCGGGGACCCGGCTCCGTGGCCTACGCCGCCTCGACATATGCACCATCCCGTCCCACTAGAGCAGCGCCGGTTCGATGTAGGCGTTGGAGCGTTCCCGTTGGCGGGCCTGCATCACCCGCGGGTTGTCACCGCCGAAGAGCTGCACCAACTGGCCGAACGCCTCGTCGTAGAGCGCCCGGCCGGCGTCCGCCTCGCTCTCGGTGGCCTGCCGGCTCAACGCCAGGTTGACCGAGGCGGAGAGCGTGTCCGGGTGCTCGGCGCCCAACGCCCGGGTCAGCTCCACGTACGCGGTGGTGTCCAGCAGCAACGCGTTGTCGCGGTCACCGAGGGCGAACAGGTCGTTGGCCAGGTTGAGGGTGGCCAGCAGGGTGTGTGGGTGCCGCTCGCCGAGGTTGGTCAGCAACTGGTCGCGGACCCGCTGGGACAGCTCGCGGGCCTGGGTGTGGTCGCCCTGCTTGCGCAGCAGCACGCCGAGGTTGTTCAGGCAGGCCAGGGTGATGGCGTGCGACTCGCCGAGCACCTCGTTGTAGCCGTCGCGCAGGCGGCGTGCCACCCGCAGGGCGGTCTGGTTGTCGCCCACCGCCGACCAGGTGGTGGCCAGGGCCATCTCGGCGGAGAGGGTGTCGGCGTGCTCACCGCCCAGGGTGCGCTGGTAGCGGACCACGGTCCGCTCGATCAGCCGGTGCGCGTCGGCGAAGCGCCCGAGCTGACGCAGGGTGAGCGCCAGCTCCTTCGCCGTCCGCAGGGTCTCCGGATGGTCCGCGCCGATCACCTTCTGCTGGATGGTGTAGGTGCGTTGCAGGACGCTGTGCGACCGCCACAGCTCGCCGGTGTCGCGCAGGCCACGCCCGTAGTTGCTGGCCGAGGCGAGGGTGGACGGATCCTCCTCACCGAAGCGGTCCCGCCGCCGCTCGTGGATGTTCTGGTCGAGCGCGGCAGCGCCGCGGAAGTCACCGACCAGGCGCAGCGACACGGCGAGGTTGTTCTCCGCGGTCAGCGTACGGCCGCTGTCGTCGCCGAAGCTGCGCACGCTCAGCTCCAGGGTGCGCCGGTCCTGAGCCTCGGCCTCGTGGTAGAGACCCTGGGCGCGCAGGTCCGCACCGAGGCTGCGGGCCGTCATCAGGGTGTAGAGGTGCTCCTCGCCGAAGATCCGCCGTTGCCGGTCGTAGACGTCCCGGTCGATCTCGTACGCCCCGTCGAAGTGGCTCTGCGCGCGCAGGACGTTCGCCAGGTGGAAGCGCATCCGCAGCTTGGTGGGGTCGTCCTCGTCGGTGTCGCGCCACGCGGCCAGCGACTCCTCGGCCAGTGCGCGGCTGGTGTCGTAGTCGCCCCGGCGGTAGAGGTAGCGCACGATGTCCACGACCAGTTGCCGGGCCTCGTCCATCGTGGACAGGTGCAGGCCGCTGGGGCGTACGTGCGGCCACAGCTCGGCGTACCGCGGCCAGTTGACCGGCCTGTCGGGGTCGCGTGGGCTGGCGGCGGCGAGCAGCAGTTGGGCCTCCCGGCGGGCCTCGTCGGGGTCGGCCAGCTGGTCCTGGATGACGAGCTGGACCAGCCGGTGGATCCGCACCGAGTTGTTCTCCGCGTCGACCTGGGCCAGGCCGTAGCGGCCCAGTTCGGCGGTGACCAGGCCCTGCAGGATCGGGTCGGTCAGCGTCGGGTCGATCGGGGCCATGAAGCTGGCGAAGCGGTCGCCGGTGAGCATCGCGACCGGGATCGGCTCCGGCGCGTAGAACGAGCACAGCTCCAGCAGCCGGGCCGCCGCCGGCTTCTCCTCGCGCAACTGGCCGAGGGTGAACAGCCAGGTCGCGGCGAGCGCCTTGGAGTAGCCGGCGGACTGCCGGCCGTCGAGGATGCGCAGCAGGCCGGGGGTGTCCAGCGAGCTGAGGTACTTCTCGACCTGCATGGCGCTGGCCCGCAGGTACGCCGCGCCCTGCTCGACGGCGAGCGGCAGGTCACCGAGCTTCTCGGCCACCTGGGCGGCCTCGGCCTCGGTGAGCCCGCGGACCCGGTCGCGCAGCAGTTGGACGCTCTCGGCGCGGTCGAAGACGGTCAGCTCGGTCGCGGTGGCGTACTCGCTCCAGCTCTGGTCGCGGGTCGTGAGCAGGACGTGGCCGGGCCCCTGCGGCAGCAGCGACCGGGTGGCGCGGGTGGGCTTGTCGGCGTTGTCCAGGACGATCAGCCAGCGCCGGTCGGGCCCGGCGCGGCGCAGCGTGTCGAGCACCCGGCGGGCC
>NZ_JBFAPG010000493.1:0-4716 GCF_040675595.1 Micromonospora sp. NPDC049580 | reverse complement strand
TGCGGGCGCTGCACGACGCCGGTACGGCACTCGGAGTGGCGGTGGCCGGCGTGGTCAACCTGCTGGACCTGGACACCGTGGTGCTCGGCGCCGGGGCACCGAGCCCGCGTCGGGCAGCCCGAGCGCCCGGAACGCGGCAGCCACCGGCAGATCCAGCGCGGCGCAGAAGCCGCGTACCTTGGCCAACTCGGGGTAATCCTGCCAGTCACCGGCGAGCCAACGGAACACTGTGGAACGGCCCACGCCCGTGTGCGAGGCAAGATCAGTCACGGTCCATCCGCGCTCGTTGCGAGCGTCGTCGATGGCGCGCCGGACGAAGCGGGCGAACGCCATCTGCGGTGACACGTCTGCGGAACCCATTCCGGTATGTCTTTCCCTCCCGGCCGAGCACTGGGAAGATGTGCCTCCCGAGCGTAGTACGCCGGGAACCGGAAACCACTGACTGACCGCACAAACTGTCCCACCGATGAGACTCCAACCCGGGCAGTATTCGTACCGGCACCCAGCGATCATCGTCGTTCTTCCACTAAGCTCGGTGCCCGTCCCGGCACGGCGCACGCGCGCGTGCCGCCGATCGCCCGGACCACCGCCGAGGAGCACCATGGCCGAATCGAGCCGTCCGCTGCCGTACCAGCCCGGTGCGGTGAGCCTCTTCTTCGTCGCCAAGGCCGGCGTCTTCGCCGCCGGGTTCTGGATCTGGTTGCTGGTCCTGGTGCTGCGCACCAGCACGGCGACCGGCGCCCACGTGCTGGCCGCCACCGGCGCGATCACCACCACGCTGGTCGCAGTGGTGCTGGGCGCCCGGGTGGCGCTGCAACGCAACGCGGCCATCCGGCACGCCGAGACGAAGAAGCTGCTCGTCGACATCTCCTGGAACGCGTTCACGGCCGCCGGCAATGCCGAGAGCTCGGGAAAGGTGGTGCCCTTCCCGAGCAGCGCCGGTGAGGACGACCACCCGACCCTGCGCCACGGCGGGGACCGGGTGTCGGTCTTCGACCGCTCCGGCGTCCGGGACCGGGGCAACAACGGCGACCGCCGACGCTGAAACCGAGTCCACGGGCGACGGTTTCCGCGTACCTGGCGGTTCAATGTGTCGTTGACAAGCAGAGGTACGGCTCGCACCGGTGATCGCGCCACGCTCCTGCTCTGACCACCGACGGGCGTCCCCGAAGAGTCGCGGGCGGTGGCACGCCGGGCGGGGCGAGATGTTCGGCGGAGCGGAGTTCTGGATATAGGCTGGTTCCGTTCGCGGCGGAATTCGCTAATTACCCGAACAGGCGAGGGGGTGAGGCGTGCCGGCCTCAGGCAAACCCGCCCTTGATGGGCCGCCGGAGCGGGAGGCCGATGTTCTCCGCCGTGTCGTGGCGCTCGTGGTGGATCGGCTGCCGCCTGGATGGTCGATGCGCCTTGCTGAGCAAGTGCCGGGCCGGATCGACGGTGTAGCTGAGCTGACCGGTCCTGATGGGGCGACGGCGGTCTTCGTCATCGAGGCAAAGCGCTCGGTGGTCACCAGCGATCTTGCCTCCGCCCTCGACCAACTTCGCTCCCACAGGCTGCCTAACGTCGATCGTCCGTTGCCTATGATCGCCGCCCGATACCTCGGGCCTTCGGCTCGCGCATGGCTGGAAGAGCGCAAGGTCTCCTACGGTGACGCTACGGGCAATATGCAGATATCGCTTGAACGTCCGGCGATGTACCTGCGCGACAGGGGCGCCGATCGAGATCCCTGGCGCGGGCCAGGCAGGCCCCGCGGCACTTTGCAAGGGCCGCCAGCGGCGCGTGTCGTACGCGCCTTGGTGGACACCGCTGCAGAGATGAGCGTTCCAGACTTGGTACGCCTGTCGGGCGCGTCAACAGGAGCGACATATCGAGTTGTTGACTTCCTTCAGCGCGAAGCGCTTGTCACGCGCGCGAAAGGCGGCCTGATAAGGGGCGTTGAGTGGCGCCGAATCCTGGAGCGATGGAGTGAGGATTACGGTTTCCAGCGCAGCAACAGTGTCAACGCCTACCTGAGTCCGCGAGGCATTCCGGCGTTGCAGGAAGACCTGCGGGGGGTGCACGGATTGCGCTACGCGCTGACCGGGTCTTTGGCGGCGCACCGTCTAGCGCCTTATGCGCCGGCCAGGCTGGCGATGCTTTACGTGGACGACGTGACCCAAGCCGCCGAGAAACTCAAGCTGCGCCCCGTTGATGCGGGTGCGAACGTGCTGCTCGCGCAGGGAAAGTACGACGTCGTGTTCGATCGACGGGTGCAGGATGACGGCTTGCTTTATGTGGCTCCGAGCCAAGCCGCTGTCGATCTGCTGACAGGCCCTGGGCGGGCGCCTGCTGAGGGGCAGGAACTCCTTGACTGGATGGAGGAGCATGAGCAGGCATGGCGACGATGACCTTCTGCTGTCCGCACGGGGTGCGTTACTGGACGCCCTGGATGCTCTTCGCGACCACGCCAACGCTGTGATCGTGATCGGAGCACAGGCGATATACCTGCATACGGGTGCCGCACCCGTCGCACTGGCGGAAGCGACCAAGGATTGCGACCTTGCACTCGACACGCGCGCGCTCCCGCAGGAGCCATTACTGGAGGAGGCCATGCGGGCAGCCGGGTTTCATCTCGATGTTCGAGCGCACCAGCCTGGGGCATGGTTGAACCCCAAAGGAATTCCCGTCGATCTGATGGTCCCAGAGGCGCTTGCTGGTGGATCAAGTCGTCGGGCAGCAAGAATCCCGCCGCACTCCACGAGAGCGGCGAGGCGAGCGGTTGGATTGGAGGCTGCGGTCGTCGACCACGCCGCACTTGCCATACGTGCGCTCGCTCCGGGCGACAGCCGTGTCTGTACGGCCAATGTCGCGGGCCCTGCCGCTTTGCTGGTGGCCAAGTTGCACAAGGTTGGCGAGCGGCAACAGGCGCCCAAGCGCCTCGTGGATAAGGACGCACACGACATCTACCGGCTTCTCGTGGCGGTGAGAACCGAGCAGCTTGCTGACAGTCTGCGCGAGCTTCGGGCTGATGAACTTGCAGGGCAGGTGACCGAGCAAGCCCTTGGATTCTTGGCGTACCTGTTCGCGGCAAGCCCCGAAGCGCCAGGATCGGTGATGGCGGGCAGAGCCGAGGAGGGTATCGGTGACCCTCTCGTTGTGTCGACCGCTGCTTATGCTCTGGCCGACGATCTGCTGGCCTCGGTGGGCTGACTGCCGGGCCCGCGCCGAAGCGCTAGACGGCGGGCGGCTCGTCGGCGGCGAGCAGGGTCTCCAGCCGGGGTGTGACCCGCCACTGGTCGACGAGTTCGCGGTACTCCGCCTGTCGGGGGTCGGCGGTGCCGCTACGGCGGGCTCGGATCAGCAGGTTGCGGGGCGTGTGCTGGGAGTCGACGAACTCCACCACCTCGGCCCGGTACCCGTGCACCCGCAGCAGCCCCGCGCGCAGCGCATCGGTGAGCACGTCGGCGAAGCGTTCGCGCAGGATGCCCTGCCGGGTCAACAGCTCGTACGGCGCCGGGGTGGGCTGGGCGCGTAGCTGTTTGGCCAGGTCGTGGTGACAGCACGGCGCGGCGAGCACCCAGCGGGCCTCCCAGCGCACCGCGCGGGCCAGCGCCTCGTCGGTGGCGGTGTCGCAGGCGTGCAGCGCCAGCACCAGATCCGGGGCGGGGTCGACAACGGCCTCGGCGATCGTGCCCGCGACGAAGCTGACCTTGTCGGCCCAGCCCAGTCGCTGCGCCAACTCGGTGTTGCGCCGCCGCTGGTCCTCCCGGACGTCCACGCCGATCAGCTCGACGTCGAGCCCGCGACTGGCGAGATAGCGGTACGCGGCGAAGGTCAGGTAGGCGTTGCCGCAGCCCAGGTCGACCACCCGCAGCGGGCCGGTCAGATCGGCGGGCAGGGTCGCGGCCAGAGCGCGCAGGAACGCGTCGACCTGGCGGCGCTTGGCCGCCGAGCCGCCGATCTCCGCGAAGATCGGGTCGCCCGGATCGAGCAGGTATTCCTTGGCTCGGTCGTTACCACTCGGCGTCGCCGCCGGTCGGGTCGTCGCGGCCCGGTGCACCTGCGCCTCACCGGACTTGGTCACCCGCAGTTGGAGGGTCGCGTCGGCCGTCTCCACGTGCCAGTTGCCGAAGGGCTCGGCCAGGAGTTCGTCGACCGCCACGGCGGCCTCGGGACCGGGGGCGACGTTGCGGGTGTGCGGGCGCGCGCCGTCGGAGGTGGCGATCTGCAACCGCGGGCCGGCCTTGAGCGTCACCGGACGCAGCTCGGCCCGCACGACCGTGGGTCGGTGTCCGCGGCGACGCCCGGCGGCGACCGCCCGGGTCAGCGCGGGGTCGAGCAGCAGTGCACGAACCTCGGTCAGGGCGGCATCCAGTGGTTCCGGCATCGTTCCATTTTCGGCAGGTGGGGTGGGAAGGCGACATCCCCCGTACCGCGCTGAGGCGGTGCGGGGGATGTCGGGTGAATCTCGCTGCGTCAGTCCGCGGTCGCCTCGGCCGGCGTACCCGCGCCGGAACCGCCACCACGGCGGCGCCGGCGGCGCGGCTTCGAGGCCTCGCCCTCGGCGGCGGCGGAGGCCGGCTCGGCCGGTGCCGCGTCGGCCGAGATCACCGCGGTCGGCTCGCCCGCGACCGTCTCGCCAGCGCGGCGGCGACGCCGACGGCGCGGGGTGCGGCTGGCGTCGTCGCCGGCGGCGTCCGTGGGTGCCTCGGCGGCCGGCGTGCCGGCGTCGGTGCG
>NZ_JBFAPG010000492.1:0-4729 GCF_040675595.1 Micromonospora sp. NPDC049580 | reverse complement strand
CGACGGCTGCCGGAGCAGCCGCCGGACGGCTCGGATCATGCCCGGGCGGGGGCCACTGCGGCGCGGCGCTCGTTGCGCAGCCGGTCGGACCAGGTGTCGTCCAGCGGCGGCAGCTGGTGTGCCCCGGTGGCCCAGCGCAGCAGCAGGTCGGCCAGGGCCGGGTTGCGGGCCAGGGCCGGGCCGTGCGAGTAGGTGCCCAGCAGCTTGCCACGCCACGCGCCCTCGGTGGCGCCGTCGTTGCCGACCCCGGTGGTGACCCGGGCCAGCGGGGCGACCTCCGGACCGAGATGGGTGCGACCGCCGTGGTTCTCGAAACCGGTCAGCGGGGGCAGGCCCAGTCGGGGGTCGATCTCACCGGCCAGCTCGCCGACGGCCCGGCTCTCGCCCCGGTCGGACTGCAGGTCCAGCAGCTCCAGCCCGCGACACTGCACACCCTTGGCGAAGAAGGAGGTGCCGAGCAGCTGGTAACCGGCACACACGCCGAACACCACAGACCCCTGGGCGACCGCCCGGTGCAGACCGCCGTCGGCGATCAGCCGCTGGGCGCCCAACGCCTGCGGGCCGTCCTCGCCACCGCCGACCAGGTAGATGTCGGCGGTCGCGGGCAGCCGCTGGTCGGAGCGGACCTCCAGCACCTCGACCGGCATGCCGCGTTGGCGGGCCCGTCGGGCGAGGATCAGGGCGTTGCCCCGGTCGCCGTAGGTGGACAGCAGGTCGGGGTAGATCCAGACGATGCGCAGGCTCTCAGATGACACGGTCCAACTCCGCTCGGATGTCCTGGAACGCGGTGTAGTTCGCGATGACCTCCAGTCGCCCGGGCGGGACCGACCGGATCGCGTCGTCGAAGGTGCGCACGTGCTGGAACGGTACGTCGTTGACGTCCAGTCGGACCGCCAGGTCGTAGGCCCGGTCGCCGGTGATCAACACCTGCCGGCCGCGCAGCGGGGCGAAGTCGACGTCGTAGAGCCAGGAGGTGTCCAGACCGTCGGGGTCGCGCGCGTTGATGGAGAGCAGGGTCGGCGCGTCGTCGGCCATGTCGAAGGCCTCCAACCAACTGGCCGGGTTCTTGGCCAGCAGCAGCCGGATGTTGCGGCCGTCCTTGTCGACCTGCGCGTAACGGCCGGCCACCGAGGTGACGATGCCGAGGCGGGACACCGCGTCGACCGGGCGTACGCCGAACTCGGCCGCCACGGCCAGCGCGGTCGCCGCGTTGCCGAGGTTGACCTTGCCGGGCAGCTGGAGGGAGACCTTGTGCCAGGCGCCGGTGGGGTCGAGCACGCCCTCGTCCTCGACGACCCAGTTCGGCTCCGGTCGGCGCAGCGGGCAGCCGGTGCACCACCACTGGTCGCCCGAGCGCTGGATCGTGGAGCCGCACTCCGGGCAGACCCAGGAGTCGTCGTGCCAGCGCTGACCGGCACTGAACCAGGTCACGTGCGGCGGGTTGATGCCCCGGGCGGGGTCGCCCGGCGGGGTGGCGGCCCAGACCACCAGCGGGTCGTCGGCGTTGGCCACCACCCGTACGTCGGTGTGCCGGACCAGCGCCGCGCGCCAGAGCTGCGCCATCATGGCGACCTCCTTGGCCCGGTCCAGCTGATCGCGGGAGAGGTTCAGCAGCGCGACCACGTGCGGCTCGGTCGACTCCAGCACCTGGGCGAGGTAGTGCTCGTCGACCTCCAGCACCGCGTACGGGGTGCTGCCGGCCTTGGCCAGCGCCGAGGTGTGCCCGCTGGGCATGTTGGCGCCGAAGGAGTTGGTGGCGACCCGGCCGAGCACGCCGACCGCGGCGGCGGTCAACCGGGTGGTGGTCGTCTTGCCGTTGGTGCCGGAGACGAGCGCGATGGCGCGTCCGGCCGACAGGTGCGCCAGCAGCTCCGGGTCGATCTTCAGCCCGATCCATCCGCCGATCACCGATCCGTCGCCACGGCCGGCGGCCCGGGAGAGCGCCGCGGCGGTCCGTGACACGGAGCTGGCCACCTTGGCCCGTAGGGGCATTTTCGCGTCCGTCACGCGAGCGAGGTTACCGGACCGCCCGCTTCACCAGATCGCCGCCGACGGTGAACCGTTCGGCCGTGGCATCCGCGCGGGTGGGCGGTTCGCGCTCCACCGGACGGAGTCGATCTATGTCGGAAAGCGGACCACGCCGGGGGAGGGCTCCGGCCCTCCACTCCGCTCCACCCCGTGTGACGTGCGGTTTTGCGCGTGAATCGGCCGCGCCACGCGGGCGAATCTGGTTGCAGGTGGAGGGAAGTGGAGTAAGGTGGGGCCCAATGGTGAGGCCGGGAGGGCTCACCGGCCCGGGGGGTCAGCGGCGCCGCGAACGCCGCTCAAGGGCGAGGGGGTAGGGCCGGATGTTCCTCGGCACCCATACTCCGCGCCTGGACGACAAAGGCCGGTTGATCCTTCCGGCCAGGTTCCGGGATGAGCTGGCGGGGGGTGTCGTGGTCACCAAAGGGCAGGATCGTTGCCTCTATGTCTTTCCGACACCCGAGTTCCAGCGGATCGCGGAGCAGTTGCGCGCGCAGCCGATGACGCACAAGGCGGCCCGGGCCTACAGCCGGGTCTTCTTCGCCAGCGCGCACGACGAGGTGCCGGACAAGCAGGGCCGCGTGACGATTCCGGCACACCTTCGGGAGTACGCGGCGCTCGACCGTGACCTGGTGGTCATCGGCGCGAGCACACGGGTGGAGATCTGGGACAAGGTCGCCTGGGAGACCTACCTCGCCGAGAGCGAAGACGACTTCGCCGACATCGAGGAGGGGGTGCTGCCCGGCGGTCTGTAGGGCGGAACGGCGCCCGACGTACTGCGAGATCTCCAGCCGCTTTCGAGTTCCTGGCACCCCTTCCCCGGTGCCAGGCGCACGATCCAGTCATCGGGCGAGCGTCCGGTGTCCGGCGGGAGCGGATGGGGATCTGGCGGTACGACGGCAGCGCCGTCGCCACGGCAGGCGCGCGAGAAGAACGGACGTTTCAACCAGTGGGGGTCGACATGGGGGAGTTGCGCGGCACGCACGTGCCGGTGCTGCTCGAGCGGTGTCTCGAGCTGCTGGCCCCCGCGCTGGGTCGAGGCGGCCGGACGGTGCACGTCGACGCGACGCTCGGCCTGGCCGGGCACGCGGAGGCGGTGTTGGAGGCACACCCGGAGACGGTCCTGATCGGGCTCGACCGGGACACCGAGGCGCTCGCTCACGCGCGGGTCCGGCTGGCGCGGTTCGCCGACCGGGTGCACCTGGAGCACGCCGTCTACGACGAGCTGCCCGAGGTGCTGGAGCGGCTGGGCTATCCGGGCATCGACGGGATCCTGTTCGACCTGGGTGTCTCGTCGCTGCAACTGGACGCGCCTGACCGCGGGTTCGCGTACGCGCAGGACGCGCCGCTGGACATGCGGATGGACCAGACGCGGGGGGTGACCGCCGAAGAGGTGGTCAACACGTACGCCCATCCGGATCTGGCCCGGGTGCTGCGGGTGTACGGCGAGGAGAAGTTCGCCGGCCGGATCGCCTCGGCGATCATCCGCGAGCGCGAGCGCGCCCGGATCACCTCGTCCGCGCGGCTGGCGGAGCTGGTCCGGGACTCCATTCCGGCACCAGCGCGACGAACGGGCGGACACCCGGCAAAGAGAACGTTTCAGGCTTTACGGATCGAGGTAAACAGAGAGCTGGCAGCGCTGGAGACGGCGCTGCCGTCCGCGCTCGACGCTCTGACCGTGGGCGGTCGCATGGTGGTCCTGTCCTACCACTCGCTGGAGGACCGGCTCACCAAGGCGGCGCTCGCGGACCGGGTCCGCAGTAAGGGCCCGATCGACCTCCCGGTTGAGCTGCCCGGGTCCGGTCCGACGTTCCGGCTGCTCAGCCGGGGCGCCGAACTGCCCGGGGAGGAGGAGGTCGCCGCGAACCCGCGCGCCGCTTCGGTGCGGTTGCGGGCAGCGGTTCGACTCGACCCGAACGCGACAGAACAGGCGCGGACCGACCGCGAACGGTCCCGCCGCAGGGTGAAGGGGATGCACCAACCGGGCACTGGGTCAGCCTGATCCGTGGGGGATCAGGGGCACCGGGACGGCAGAGGGACGGATGTAGAGGGGGAGGGGACATGAACATTGACAAGCGCGACCGCCGGGACGTCACCGGCGGCGGGCAGCGCGCACCGCGGTCGGGGGGCCGGACCGCGGCGGAGCGAGCCCCGCGCGTGGGGAACGGTACGCCACGCATCGATCGAGTCAACCGGCAGGGGGAGGCTCGCGCCCGGGGGGCGCGCGAGTTCCCGACCCAGGGCAGCGCCGCGCTGCGTCCGGCCGAGAAGGCCAGCGTCGCGGCGACCGCTCGCTCGCCTCGGCTGCGGGTGGCGCCGCCACCGCCGGTGTCGGTGCCGCGTGCGCCGTTCGCGGCGCTGATCGTGGTGCTGGTGGTCGGCGGGGTGCTCGGCATCCTGGCGGTCAACACCAAGATCAATGAGAACGCGTTCCGGCTGGAGAAGCTGCAGCAGCAGCAGGCCCGACTGGACCTGGAGAAGCAGCAGCTGGACAAGCAGATCACCGAGTACAAGGCGCCGGGCAACCTGACCGCCGAGGCGCGTCGGCTGGGTCTGGTGGACGCCGGCGAGCCGGCGTACATCCGGATGCCGGACGGCAAGACCATCGGCGTGCCGAAGCCGGCGACCGGCCAGCCGTCGGTCACCAGCCAGGGCGCGGGAGGCTGACCAGTGCCACCGAGGTCGGACGAGCCGCGCCGGAACC
>NZ_JBFAPG010000491.1:0-4730 GCF_040675595.1 Micromonospora sp. NPDC049580 | reverse complement strand
GGACGCTGGCCAGCAGCGCGCTGGAGGTCTCCACGCCGTGGCCGTTGCCCGGCAGGCCGGTGGTCTGCGCGGTCGGCCGAGCGGCGGTGACGGCCAGTTCCAGCAGGTTGGAGTTGTTGTCCGGGTTGATGAACTTGTCCTGCAGGTCGACCCGGCCGGTGATGGTGGCGCCGGCCTGCTGGAGCTTTTTGAGCACGCCCTCGGTGTGGTCGCGCCCGTTGGGCAGGCTGAGCACCACCACCCGGCGGCCGGTGAGCGTGCCCGGCAGGACGACCTGGGACACCTGCTCGGCGAACTCCTCCTCCAGGCCGAGCTGCTTCTCCATGCTGTTGACCTGCTGCCGCAACTGCTGGTTGTCCTTGCGCAGCCCGGTGACCTGCTCCTTGAGCGAGTCGGCGACGGGGCCGTTGAGGGCGGCGGTGCCGACCACGAGGCCGATCGCCAGAGCCAGGAAGACCGCGGTGAGGGACACCACGTGGTAGCGGAAGTTGATCACGCTTGCAGCCTCTTGATCGGTCGGGAACTAGAAGAGCCGGTACAACTGGAACACGAAATTGTCCCACCACTCGGCGACCACGCCCAGGTACGCCTTCCCGACGGTGGAGACGGCCACCGCGGAGGCCATCGCCGCGATCGCCGAGAGCACCAGCAGCAGCAGCGACGAGCCGGAGATGCTCTGCCGGTAGAGCCGGCTCACCCCCTTGGCGTCGACCAGCTTGCCCCCGACCTTCAACCGGGTCAGGAACGTGGAGGCCATTCCGCCGCGCCCCTTGTCCAGGAACTCGACGAGCGTGGCGTGAGTGCCGACCGCGACGAGCAGGGACGCGCCCTTCTCGTCGGCCAGCAGCATCGCCAGGTCCTCACTGGTCGCCGCGGCCGGGAAGGTGATGGCCGGGACGCCGAGGCCGTTGACCCGGGGCAGGCCGGGCGCCCGCCCGTCGGGGTAGGCGTGCACGATCACCTCGGCGCCGCAGCGCAGCACGTCGTCGGTGACCGAATCCATGTCACCGATGATCATGTCGGGGGTGTAGCCGGCCTCGACCAGCGCGTCCGCGCCGCCGTCCACGCCGATCAGCACCGGCTTGAACTCCCGGATGTACGGGCGCAGCACGTCCAGGTCGGCCTTGTAGTCGTAGCCGCGCACCACGATCAGGCAGTGCCGGCCCTGGATCTGGGTCTGGATGTCCGGAACGCCGACGCCGTCGAGCAGCAGGTCGCGTTCCTGGCGCAGGTAGTCCATCGTGTTGGCGGCGAACGCCTCCAACTGCACCGACAGCCCCTCCCGGGCGTCGGACATCGCCTTGGCGACCGACTCGGCGTCCTGCAGGGTGCCGTGCGCCACCGGCTCCTCGCCGGCGAAGACGGTGTTGCCCTCGATCCGGACCTGGTCGCCCTCGCGGATCCGCTCGAAGACGCCCTCCCCGAGATCGTCCAGGAGCGGGATGCCGGCGGCGATCAGCACCTCCGGCCCGAGGTTGGGGTAGCGGCCGGAGACCGACGGCTTGGCGTTGAGCACCGCCGCGACACCGACAGCGACCAACGAGTCGGCCGCCACCCGGTCCAGGTCGACGTGGTCGATGACCGCGATGTCACCGGGGCGCAGCCGCCCGACCAGCCGTTTCGTCCGGCGATCAAGGCGCGCGGTGCCGAGGACTCTGCCCGGCTCCGCGTTTCGGTTCCGGCGCAACGTGGGTAGACGCATCGTGACCATCCTGGCATGTGAGGCAGGCTTTTCTGTCGCGACATGCCTGAGCAGGGCCGCCTACCCAGGGAAGCACACGTCGGCACAAGCCGGTGTGCTTGCGCTCACAATACGCGGCGTCACAACCGCCTTTCCTTGGCGGCCACGGCCAGCAGCTCCTCGGCGTGGGCGATACCCAGATCCGAATCGGGCAAACCGGCGAGCATCCGGGCCAGCTCGCGGGCGCGTTCGGTGTCCTCCACGACCCGCACCCCGCTGGTGGTCACCGCGCCGCCGGTGTCCTTCGCCACCACCAGATGCCGATCGGCGAACGCGGCCACCTGCGGCAGGTGGGTGACGACCAACACCTGGTGGCTGCGGGCCAGCCGGGCCAGCCGGCGGCCGATCTCCACCGCGGCCTGGCCGCCGACGCCCGCGTCGACCTCGTCGAAGACCAGCGTGGGCGGGCCGCCCGAGCCGGCGAAGACCACCTCGATGGCGAGCATCACCCGGGACAGCTCGCCGCCGGAGGCGCCGCGCTGCAACGGCAACGACGGCGCGCCCGGGTGGGCCAGCAACCGCAGCTCCACCTCGTCGCCGCCGTCCGCCGCGACACCCGCCTCGACGCCGTTGATCGTCAGCGTCGGCTCGGCCCGTCCGGCCGGTCGGGGCAGCACCGCCACCTCGATCCGGGCGTGCGGCATGGCCAGACCGGCCAGCTCGACGGTGACCTGGTCGGCGAAGCGGACCGCCGCCTCCTGCCGGGACACGGACACCCGGGAGGCCAGGTCGGCCACCTCGCCGGCCAGCCGCTGCCCCTCGGCGTCCAGCTCGTCGAGCAGGTCGTCGGAGGTGTCCAGGTCGGACAGTCGGGTGCGGGCCCGGTCGGCCCAGGCGATGACGCCGTCGACGTCGTCGGCGTACTTGCGGGTCAACGCCCGCAGCGCGGCCCGCCGCTCGTAGACGTGCTGCAACCGGGCCGGGTCCGCGTCGAGCGTCGCCAGGTACGCCGACAGCTCCGCGGAGACGTCGGTGACCAGCGTGGCCGCCTCCTCCAGGCGGGCCGCCAGCTCCCCAAGCGCCGGGTCGGTGCCGGCCTGCGCCTCCAGGGTGCGCCGGGCCGTGCCGAGCAGCGCCGCCGCGTCGGGTGTCTCGTCGGCCGCCTCCGCGCCGCCCGCCACACACTGCTGGGCCACCTGCGCGGCCGTCCGCAGGCCCTCGGCGTGCTCCAACCGCTGCGCCTCGGTCTTCAGCTCGTCGTCCTCGCCGGGCTGCGGGTCGACGCGGGTGATCTCGTCGAGGCCGAGTCGCAGCAGGTCGGCCTCCTGGTTGCGCTCGCGGGCGTTGCGCCGCCGGTCGGCCAGGTCGTCGACCACCCGCCGCCACCCGGTGTACGCCTCGCGCAGCGCGTCGAGCAGCTTCTCGTGCGCCGGCCCGGCGAACCGGTCCAGAGCGGCCCGCTGCTCGGCGGGGCGCAGCAGCCGCAACTGGTCGGACTGGCCGTGCACGGCCACCGCCTGCTCGCCGACCTCGCCCAGCATCGACACGGGCATGCTCCGGCCACCGAGGTGGGCCCGGGAGCGGCCCTCCACCGTCACCGTGCGGCTGAGCAGCAACGAGCCGTCCTCGTCGGGCTCGCCACCGGCGTCGCTGATCCGGGCGTGCACCGTGTCGGCGACCCGGCCGGAGAGGCGTAGCCGCCCCTCGACCACGGCCCGGCCCGGTTGGGCACGGACCCGCCCGGCGTCGGCCCGGCCGCCGAAGAGCAGGCCGAGGCCGGTCACCACCATCGTCTTGCCGGCACCGGTCTCGCCGGTGATGACGTTCATCCCGCCGGTCAACGGCAGCGTGGTGTCCTCGATGACGCCGAGTCCGGTGATGCGCAGCTCTTCCAGCACAGCACCCGACAGTAGACGCGAGGGCCGACAGTTGACCAGCCGACGGGCCCCACGGCCGGGCCCCGGCACGGCCCGCACCTTACCGACGTACAGTCTTGCCCCGTGTCGGACGTGATCGGCCTGACCCCCGCCGAGGAGGAGCTCTACCGCTGCCTGCTCCAACTCACCACGGCCCGCGTCGACGAGCTGGTCCGCCGGCTGCGACGGCCCCGGGCGCAGGTCGTCGAGCAGGTCGAGGCGCTGCGGGCCAAGGGTCTGGTGCAGCCCACCGACAACGACCCGGACGCCCCGCTGCGCCCGACCGCCCCGGACGTCGCCCTCGGCGCGACGCTGCTGCGCCGCCAGGAGGACCTGGAGGCGGCCCGGCGCCGGGTCACCCAACTGGCCGAGGAGTACCGCTCCGGGCTGCGCCGCCACCACGTGGACCACCTGGTCGAGGTGATCCGGGGCGGTCGGGTGCTGCGCGACCGGCTGCGTGACCTGCAGAACTCGGCCCGCGACGAGGTGCTGTGGTTCTGCCGGGCGAACCCCCTCGCAATGGCCGGCCCGGAGAACGTCGAGGAGTTCGACGCGCTGGCCCGCGGGGTGAGCTACCGGGCCATCTACGAACGGGACCTGCTGCTGGAGCCGGGCGCGCTGGCCGACCTGGCCAAGGGGGTGGCCGCCGGCGAGCAGGCCCGCGTGCTGGACCGGCTGCCGGTCCGACTCGCCATCGTGGACGCGCGTACCGCCATCTGCCCGCTGGTGCCCGACCGCGACGGCGGCGAGCCGAGCGCCGCGGTGATCGGCCGCAGCCAACTGCTCGACGCGCTGCTCGCCCTCTTCGAGAGCCACTGGCGGGTGGCCACCCGGCTGCGACTCGACGACCCGCTCGCCGCCACCGCGACCGAGATCCGGCGCGACGAGGCCGACGACCGTCCGGTCGACGGCTACCAGCCCGACGCCGACGAGGCCCGGCTGCTGTCGCTGTTCGTGGCCGGCGTACCGGACAAGTCCATCGCCTCCCAGCTCGGGGTGAGCCGCCGGACGGTGCAGCGGCGCCTCGCCGACCTGATGGACGCCGCTGGCGTGGACACCCGACCCGGGCTGGCGTTCCAGGTCGCCCGGCGCGGCTGGCTCTGAACGCGGCCGGGCCCGCCGTCGCTTCGGAC
>NZ_JBFAPG010000490.1:0-4737 GCF_040675595.1 Micromonospora sp. NPDC049580 | reverse complement strand
GCCCCGTACGCCAGGCGCACGTCGCGGACCACGTCGCCGTCGAGGTCGAGGACGGCGGCCACCGAGCCGGCCGCGAAGGCGAACGACGCCCGGTCGCGCACCTTGAGGTACGCCGAACGGCGCGCGGCCGGCAACGCGGGCAGCCGTACGGCGGTGATCAGCGCGCCACGCGCCAGAGTCGTCTCCCGCTCCGGATGCGCGCCGGGGGAGCGGTACAGCGCGGCGAGTGGGACGTCGCGGGGACCGTCGGCCTCGTGCACCTCCACCACGGCGTCCAGCGCGGCGAGGGCGACCGCCAGGTCCGACGGGTGGGTGGCCACGCACTGTTCGGACCAGTCCAGCACGGCGAGGTCGCGGTTCTGCCCGTGCAGGGCGGCGCAGCCGCTGCCCGGGTCGCGCTTGTTGCACGCCTTGCCGGTGTCCTGGAAGTAGACGCAGCGGGTGCGCTGCAACAGGTTGCCGCCGGTGGTGGCCAGGTTGCGCAGCTGACCGGACGCGGCGGCGAGCAGGGCGCGGGCCAGCACCGGGTAGTCGCGGCGAACCGCCGGGTGGGCGGCGAGGTCGCTGTTGCGCACCGTCGCGCCGATGCGCAGCCCACCGTCGGGCAGCTCCTCGACCGTGTCCAGAGGCAGCCGGGTCACGTCCACCAGCAGCTCGGGCCGCTGCACCCCGAGCTTCATGAGGTCCACCAGGTTGGTCCCGCCGCCCAGGTACGCCGCGTGCGGCTCGCCGGCCAGCACGGCGACGGCGTCGGCCACGTCGGCCGGCCGGTGGTAGCGGAACGGCCTCACGGCGTGGTCGCCGTCTCGCGGATCGCGGCGACGATGTGCGGGTACGCGGCGCAGCGGCAGAGGTTGCCGGCCATCCGCTCCCGGATCTCGGCGTCGGTCAGCTCGGGCGGCGAGTCGAGGTCGTCGGTGACCGCGCTGGGCCATCCCCGGGCGACCTCGTCGAGCATGCCCCGGGCGGAGCAGAGCTGCCCCGGGGTGCAGTAGCCGCACTGGAACGCGTCGTGTGCGACGAACGCGGCCTGCAACGGGGACAGGTCGTCCGGACCGGCGAGCCCTTCGACGGTCAGCACCGACCGGCCGTCCACCGTGACCGTGAAGACGAGACAGCTCTTCGCCCGGCGACCGTCCAGCAGCACCGTGCAGGAGCCGCACTGGCCGTGGTCGCAGCCCTTCTTCGCCCCGGTCAGGCCCAGGTGCTCGCGCAGCGCGTCGAGCAGGGTGGTGCGGTTGTCCAGCGTCAGCTCACGGCGGTCGCCGTTGACCTCGAACGCCACCCGGGACGAGTGACGCTCGTTGGTCGTCGTCTCGTTCTCCGGTCCGCCCCGCACCGGCCCAGACTAACGGCAGTGGCACATAAGCGGGCGAATTACGCACAGAGCCCATCGTGGGGCGCCCCGGGCGCCGCCGGCTGCGGTGCCCGGGGCTTGCGGGCTCAGGCCACCGGCGCGGCGGCGTCGTCGGCGTTGGCGGTGGCGCGGGCGAGGTGTCGGTGGGCGCGGATCAGCTCCGCGTAGCGCAGGCCGCTCGCCTTCACCGTCCGCCGCTGGGTGGCGTAGTCGACGTGCACCAGCCCGAAGCGCTTGTCGTAGCCGTACGCCCACTCGAAGTTGTCCAGCAGCGACCACACGAAGTAGCCGTCCAGCGGCACCCCCCGGGCCACCGCCGACGCGCACGCCGCCAGGTGCTGCTCCAGGTGGTCGGTGCGCTCCTTGTCCTCGACCGTGCCGTCGGCGGTGACCTCGTCGAGCCACGCCGAGCCGCTCTCGGTGACGATGATCCGCCCCGGCCGGTACTCCTCGTGCACGTCGACCAGCAGTCGCTCCAGGCCCGCCGGGTACATCTCCCAGCCCATGGCGGTCTCCACCGAACCGGGCACCGGCACCTGCTTCGCGTACGGCGCCGGGCCGGTCGGGTCGTCGACGACCAGTTGACGGAAGTAGTAGTTCACCCCGAGGAAGTCGGTCGGCGTGGCGATCACCGCCAGGTCGTCACCGCGCACCGGCGGCTCGACCCCGTACGTGTCGATCATGTCGGCGGGGTAGCCGCGCCCGTGGATCGGGTCCAGCCACCAGCGGTTGACGTGCCCGTCGGCCCGCCGGGCCGCCGCGACGTCCTCGGGTCGGTCGGTCGCCGGCTCGATCGGGCTGAGGTTGAGCACCAGACCGACCGACGCCGGTCGGGCGGCGTTGGCCCGGATCGCCTGGGTGGCCAGGCCGTGCCCGAGCAGCGCGTGGTGCGAGGCGTGCACGGCGCGGGTCAGGTCCCGCTCGCCGGGGGCCATCTTCCCCTCCAGGTGCCCGATCCAGCACACGCAGAGCGGCTCGTTGACCGTGTTCCAGTCGGCCACCCGGTCGCCGAGGCGGGCGGCGACCACCGCCGCGTAGTCGGCGAACGCCTCGGCCGTGGCGCGCTCCGGCCAACCGCCGCGATCCTGGAGAACCTGCGGCAGGTCCCAGTGGTAGAGCGTGACGAACGGCCGGACCCCGTCGGCGAGCAGCGTGTCGACGAGCCGGTCGTAGAAGTCCAGCCCGGCGGGGTTGACCCGCCCGACGCCGTCGGGCATCACCCGGGGCCAGGCCACCGAGAAACGGTACGCGTCCACGCCGAGCCGGCGCAGCAACGCAAGATCCTCCGGCCACCGGTGGTAGTGGTCGCAGGCCACCGCGCCGGTGTCGCCGTTGTCGACGTTGCCGGGGATCGCCGAGAAGGTGTCCCAGATGGACGGCGCCCGGCCGTCGACGTCGACGGCCCCCTCGATCTGGTACGCCGCCGTGGCGACGCCCCAGAGGAAGTCGGGTGGCAGCTTGGACAGGTCGGGCACGGGACGGTTCTCCTCTGGGATGGGGTGACTCACTTGACGGCACCGGCGGTGAGGCCGGCGACGAAATAGCGCTGCAAGGCCAGGAACCCGGCGACGACCGGGATGCTGACCACCAGCGAGGCGGCCATGATCTGGTTCCAGTAGACGTTGAACTGGGTGGAGTAGCCCTGCAGGCCGACGGCCAGGGTGCGGCTGCCCTCGTCGGTCATCACGGAGGCGAACAGCACCTCACCCCAGGCGGTCATGAACGCGTACACGGTCACCGCGACCACGCCGGGCACGGCGGCCGGCAGGATGACCCGGAACAGGATGCGCAGCGGCCCGGCCCCGTCGACCTGCGCCGCCTCGTCCAGCCCGCGCGGGATCGAGTCGAAGTAGCCGACCAGCATCCAGATCGAGAACGGCAGCGAGAAGGTCAGGTACGTGATGATCAGGCCGGTGCGGCTGGCGTACAGCTCGATTCCGGTGGCGTTGCCCAGGTTGACGTAGATGAGGAACAGCGGCAGCAGGAACAGGATGCCGGGGAACATCTGGGTGGACAGCACCGTCACCGAGAAGACGCCCCGGCCGCGGAAGCGGTATCGGCTGACCGCGAACGCCGCGAAGATGGCCACGGCCACCGAGCAGACCGCCGCGACGCTCGACACCACCAGGCTGTTGACCAGGTAGCGGGCCAGCGGCACGGTGCTCCACATGTCGACGAACGGTTGCAGGGTGGGCCGGCTGGGCCACCAGGTGAACCCGTTCTGCACGTCCCGCAACGGTTTCGCCGCCGAGGTGACCATCACGTACAGCGGAATGACGACGAAGAGGGTGAGCAGGGTCAGCACGATGCGCCGGCCCCAGCGCTCACCGGCGGTCTCACGCATGGTCGTCCCTCCGGCGGTTGGTGATCAGCAGGTACGCGGCCGAGACGACCAGCAGGAACAGCAGCAGCGCCACCGACATCGCCGAGCCCGACCCGAAGTCCCAGGTCTTGAAGGAGCTGCGGTAGATGTGGATGGAGATCAGGTCGGCCTGCTCGGGCGCGGAGCCGCCAAAGAGCACGTACGGGGTGTTGAAGTCGTTGAACGTCCACAGGAACAGCACCAGCAGCAGCACCAGGTTCACCGGCCGCAGCATGGGCAGGGTGACCGAGCGCAGCCGGCGCCAGAATCCCGCGCCGTCGATCGCGGCGGCCTCGTACAGCTCGCCCGGCACGTTCTGCAGGCCGGCCATCAGGCAGAGGAACGCGAACGGCCAGTTGCGCCAGACCGACACCACCAGCAGTGACCAGAAGCTGTTGTCGCCGATCAGCCAGAAGGGCCGCTCGTTCAGCAGCCCGAGCTGGTCGACGAGCACGTGGTTGACCAGGCCGGTGTCGCGCTGCAGCAGGAAGCTCCAGGTGATCACGGCGGTGTAGACCGGCAGGGCGTACGGGGTGAGGAACAGCGCCCGCAGGATGGCCCGCCCGCGAAACGGCTTCTGCAGCACGACGGCCGCCGCGATGCCGAGCAGCCAGGCGAACCCGACCGAGAGCAGGCTGTAGATCAGCGTCACCCAGAACGAGTGCAGCAGCTCCTTGCCGGCGGCGGAGTTCAGGTCGAGCGTGGCCCGGTAGTTCTCCAGCCCGACGAAGGGCGCGGTGGACCAGTCCCGGATGTGGAACTGGGTCAGCTCCAGCAGGCTCATCCAGACCCCGACCACCATCGGGATCACGTGGATGGCGAGTTCCAGCACGATGGCCGGGGCGAGCAGCAGGTACGGCAGGAGCGAGCGGCGGGGGCCGCGCGGCCGGCGGGCGGCCCCCCGGGCGGGTGACCCGGCCCGGGGTACGCGCCGGTCGGCGTTCGGCGCGGTGGTGCTGGTTGCCATCGGGGTCCTCTCGGAGGCGGTGGCCGTGGCCGGGCTCGTGGCCCCCCCCCC
>NZ_JBFAPG010000489.1:0-4737 GCF_040675595.1 Micromonospora sp. NPDC049580 | reverse complement strand
CGTGGTGGCGCCCCGGGCGCTGGCCGCGCCACAGCCGGCGGCGACCGGCCCGACGATCCGGCTGCTCACGGCCAACCTGCTCGCCGGGGCCGCCGACACGGGGGCGCTTGTCGAGCTGGTCCGGCAGCACCGGGTCGACGTGCTCACCGTGCAGGAGTTCACTCCGGAGGCGCAGGCGAGCCTGGACCGGCTCGGCCTCGACCGGCTGCTGCCCTACCGGCAGCTCAACGCGCACGTCGGCACGCCCGGGTCCGCGCTCTACTCGCGGTGGCCGATCAGCGACGCCGGCATCCGCAACAACCGCGGTGGCTGGGGGTTCACCCAGGCGTACGGCACGCTCGCCGTCCCCGGTGGCCCGCCGGTACGGGTCGAGTCGGCCCACCCCGCGGCGCCGTCCGCGCTGGACCAGGTCGGCGCCTGGCGTGCCGACCTGGTCGCCCAGCCACCGGCCACCCCCGGCGGCGGCCTGCGGATCCTCGCCGGGGACTTCAACTCCACCCTGGACCACGGGCCGCTGCGCGCACTGCTGCGCACCGGCTACGTCGACGCCGCGGACGCCACCGGCGAGGGCCTGACCGGCACGTGGGGCCCGTACGACGGCGACCTCATCCCCCCGGTCACGATCGACCACGTGCTGGTCGACCGCCGCATCGCCGCCGATGAGGTGACCGTGTTCGACCTGGCCGGCAGCGACCACCGCCCCGTCCTGGCCACCCTCCGCCTGCCCGCGGCCTGACCCCTACCGACCCGTCCCGACGTCCGGGGCACAAGCCGCAGACCGTCGACACACCGTGCAGGATCGCGGAGGTCAGGGAGTTGGCGTCGTGGCGGAGGCGGGGGCCAGGCCGTAGGTGAGGGCGTCGACCAGGGCATGCCAACTGGCCTCGACGACGTTGGGGTGCACGCCCACCGTCGTCCAGTCGCGGCCGCTGTCGTCGGCTGTCTCCAGGAGCACCCGGGTGACGGCGCCGGTGCCGTGGCTGCCCTCCAGGATGCGCACCTTGTAGTCGGCCAGCTCGAACTCGCGAAGCCGCGGATAGTGCCGCGCCAGCCCCACCCGCAGCGCCTCGTCCAGGGCGTTGACCGGGCCGTTGCCCTCCGCGGTGGCGATCACCCGCTCGCCGCGTACCCGGATCTTCACGGTCGCCTCGGAGACGACCGCGCCGTCCTCCCGGTGCTCGACCAGCACCCGGTACGACTCCAGGGTGAACGGCCGGGCCGGGCCGCCCTCCGGCAGCTCGGAGCGGACCAGCAGCTCGAAGGAGGCGTCCGCCGCCTCGAAGGACCAGCCGTCGGCCTCCAGCTCCTTGACCCGCTTGGTGACCCGGGTCAGCGCCTCCGGACGGTCGGTCAGGTCCAGGCCGAGCTCACGGCTCTTGAGCTCGACGCTGGCCCGACCGGCCATCTCGGTCACCAGGATCCGCATGTCGTTGCCCACCACCGACGGGTCCACGTGGTTGTAGAGCAACGGGTCGACCTTGATCGCGCTCGCGTGCAGCCCGGCCTTGTGGGCGAAGGCGGCGGCCCCGGCGTACGCCTGGTGGGTGTCGGGGGCGATGTTGGCGATCTCGGCGATGGCGTGCGAGACCCGCACCATCTGCGCCAGGCAGCCCTCCGGTAGGACGGGCATGCCGAGCTTGAGCTGGAGGTTGGCGACGACCGCGAAGATGTCGGCGTTGCCGGGGCGCTCGCCGTACCCGTTGGCGGTGCCCTGCACGTGGCGGACACCCGCCTCGACGGCGGCGATCGTGTTGGCCACGGCGCACGCGGTGTCGTTCTGCGCGTGCATGCCGAACAGCGCGGGGTCGACGCCGAGTCGGCTGGTCAGGTCGACGATCGCGGCGGTCACCTGGGACGGCAGCATGCCGCCATTGGTGTCACAGAGGACCATCCGCTCGGCGCCCGCGGCGAGCGCGGTCTGCACCACGGCCGCGCCGTACGCCGGGTCGTGGCGGTAGCCGTCGAAGAAGTGCTCGCCGTCGAGGAACACCCGGCGCCCCTCGGAGACAAGGTGGCTGACGGTGTCGTGGATCATCGCCAGGTTCTCCGCGCCGGTGGTGCGCAGCGCACGCTCGACGTGGCGGATGTCGGCCTTGGCAACCAGCGCGACGGCCGGGGTCTGCGCGTCCAGCAGAGCACGCACCTGGGGGTCGTCGGCGACCGCGAGGCCGGCCTTGCGGGTCGCGCCGAACGCGACGAGCACCGCGTGCCGCAGGGTCAGTTCGGCGCGCGCCCGGCGGAAGAACTCGGTGTCCTTGGGCACCGCGCCCGGCCAGCCGCCCTCGATGAAGCCGACACCGAACTCGTCGAGCAGCCGGGCCACCGCCAGCTTGTCGACCACCGAGTAGGTGAGCCCCTCGCGCTGGGCGCCGTCGCGCAATGTCGTGTCGAAGACCTGGAACGTCATCAGGATCCTTTCTCGGAGCAACAAAAAGACCTCCCGCGGATGCGGGAGGTCTGCGCGCTCGGCGGAGGGAGAGCCGGCGCGCTAGGTCGCAATAATCAGGGCGGTGCTGGTCACGCTCGCTACTCTGCCACTCGGCCCCGTTCTTGGGAGAAACTATCCACATCGCGGGACGGCACGGTCGGTGTGGCGACGCCTGACCCGCCGGAAGATGACACCCCGCCCACAAGGAGGCCCCGTGCTCACCGTGTCGCTCGACGCCGACACCCTGCCCGCCGAGGCCGAGGGCTGAGCCGTGGGACTGGACACGATCCGGGCGGCCCTGCCCGCGTACGCCACGGACATCGCCCGCAACCTCGACGCCACCATCGGCACCTCGACGCTGACCCCGGCGCAGACCTGGGGCACGGCCCTGGCCTGTGCGGTGGCCGCCCGCAATCCGCTGGTACTGCGCGAGATCGCTGCCGAGGCGCTCGACCACCTCGGGCCGAACGGCGTCGAGGCGGCCAAGGGCGCGGCGGCAGTCATGGCGATGACCAACATCTACTACCGGGCCACCCACCTCGTCGGCGACTCCGAGTACGCCTCGATGCCGGCCCGGCTCCGCATGCAGATCATCGCCCGTCCGGGGGTGGACAAGAGCGACTTCAAGCTGTGGTGCCTCGGCGTTTCGGCGATCCACGGCTGCGAGATCTGCCTCCAGACGCAGGAGAAGGCGCTGCGTCGCCGTGGCGTCACCCGCGAACAGGTGCACGAGGCGCTGCGGATCTCCGCCGTCGTGCACGCGGTGGCGGTCACGCTGGACGCCGAGGCAGCTCTGGCCTGACTCCCGCCCCGGGCCCGCCACCACGGCGATGGCGCGATCGACGCACCCCGACGGGCCGCGCCACCGACGCTCGGTCCGCCCGTACGGGCCCGCCGACACCCCGGCTCGCCAGCCGGGCGCCGTTTCCGGACCCCGACCGCCGGGTAGCTCCTGCCGGGACGCACCCAGCGACGCCGAGAGACGATCGGCGACAGTCAGGAGTGAACGGCATGGACAGGATCGACCCGCACGCCGCCCACGCCGGGCCCGACCCGCTGCACGGCGGTGATCAGGGCGCCGTGGCGGGCGGCGCACCGACCGGCACCTTCGACCCCTGGCGCTACCGGGACGCGGCCGGAGTGGCCGACGCCGACCTGGTCGGCTACAAGGTCGAGGCCACCGACGGCGGAGTCGGCAAGATCGACAGCGCCAGTCACGAGGTCGGCGGCAGCTACCTGGTCGTGGACACCGGACCGTGGATCTTCGGCAAGAAGGTGATGCTGCCCGCCGGCACCGTCAACCAGGTCGACCACGACCAGCGCACCGTCTCCGTCGACCGCACCCGGGACCAGATCAAGGCCGCCCCGGAGTACGACGAGAGCAGCCACAGCGACCCGACGTACCGGGACCAGCTGGGCGGTTACTACGACGAGACGTACGGCGCGCTGCCGCCGGGCACCGCGCGCTGACCGATCGGACCCAACGGCCGGTGGGGCGAAAAGCCCGCCGGCCGTTACCGTGTGAACGTGGACGCCATCGACGACACACGACCCATCCCGCTGCCCGCGACCTTCAACTTCCGCGACGTCGGCGGCTACCCCGGCCACGACGGCCGCACCGTACGCCGGGGTCGCCTCTACCGCTCCGACTCCCTGCACCGCCTCGACGAGCAGGACCGGGACGCGTTCGCCGCGATCGGCATCCGCACCGTCATCGACCTGCGCCGCCCCACCGAGGTGGAGCGCGACGGTCGGGTGCCGGCATACCAGGGGCTGACCTACCGGCACATCCACCCGGAGCACGAGGACTGGTCGGGTACGCCGCACCAGAAGGGCACCGACCTGGCCCGCTACCTCGCCGACCGGTACGCCGACCTGGCCCAGACCGGCACCGCGGGGCTGGCCGAGGCGATCGGACTGATCGCGGATTCCGCGAATGCCCCGGTGGTGGTGCACTGCGTGGCCGGCAAGGACCGCACCGGCATCGTCTGCGCCCTCACCCTCGCCGTCCTGGGCGTCGACGACGCCGACATCACCGCCGACTACGCGCTGAGCAGCGAGGCGTCGGCCCGGTTCAGCGCCTGGCTGGCCGCCACCATGCCGAACGCGGCCGAGGTGCCCGCGCCGTTCTTGGCGTCACCCGCCGAGGCCATGCAGATGTTCCTGGACGAGCTGCGCGAGGGGCACGGCTCGATCGAGGCGTACCTGCGCCACGCCGGGGTGACCGACGAGCAGCTCGCGGCCCTGCGCGACCACCTGCTCGACGAGGTCTAGCGGGCCGCGCTGACCGGCCCGTGGGAACGGGCCGG
>NZ_JBFAPG010000488.1:0-4742 GCF_040675595.1 Micromonospora sp. NPDC049580 | reverse complement strand
GGCGGCGTGCACGCCGACGTACCCGCCGCCGGCGGCGATGTACTGCTCGAAGGCCGTCTGCTGGCTGGCGTTGAGGACGTCGCCGGTCGTCGACATGAAGACCACCGCCTGGTACTGGGCCAGGTTGGAGGTGGTGAACTGGGCGGCGTCCTCGGTCGCGGTCACGCTGAAGCCGTTGGAAGCGCCGAGCTGCTGGATGGCCGCGATTCCGTTCGGGATGGACGAGTGCCGGAAGCCGGCGGTCTTGCTGAACACCAGGACCTTGGTCAGCGGTGCGGCCGAGGCCGTCGTGGGAAGGGCTATCAGGCCGGCCATCAACACGGCCAGGCCGGTGACGAATGCCAACAGGCGGGGACGGGAACGCATGGTCTTGCTCCTCTGCTGAGCGTCGACCCCGAGGGGTGCGCGAGGGCACGCCCCGGGGCCAGGGTGGCGGTGGTGCGGAAGCCGGGCCGCCGATGCTCGGCTGAGATGGTGCGGTGATGTGGAGCGGTGGTGAACGTGCGATTGGCCAGCCGATGACTCCGACCAACCTCTATGGACGGTCACAGTGCATCGACTCACATCGCTGACGCAGTAAACCTCCGATGTCTGCGCCCCGTCAAGCCCACCCGCTCCGGCCTGGGACGCACCGTGGCACGGTCAGCGCCGGCGTCGGAGCGGGACGTAGGGTCGGCGGTATGTCCACCGACGAAGATCGCGAGCGCCTCGCCGGGCAACTCGCGGCGCTGCCGGTCCGTGAGCTGGTCGACGTCCTGCGGCGTGCCCTGCCGCGGTTCACGCAGGAGGTGTACGGCATGCGAACGGTGCTGACCCTGGCCAACGTCACCTGGTTCGAGGACGATGTCGACCCGGGCCTCGACGTCGAGTTGGTCGCCTGGCCCGATCGCGACTACTACGGCGGTGAGCTCGGCCTGGATCAGGGCCTGTGGGAGAACGGCCGGTGCCCACGCTGCGATGTCGAGGTCACCTCGAACGCCAAGCGCGCGCACTGCCCGTACTGCGGCACCGCGTGCGTCCTGACCTGACGGTGCGCGCCAGCGTCGCGGTGGTCAGCCTCGGCCGTTCGACTCCGGGTCGCGAGTGGCCCTGGTCGCCATGAGGATGAGGTCGGCGATCGCCTCGGGGTGCGTGACCATGGCGAGGTGTGAGGAGTCGACCTCGATCGTCGTCGCGTTCATCCGCTCGGCCAGGAACCGCTCCAGCTCGGGCGCGGTGGTCCGGTCCGCGGTGGAGACGGAGTAGTACGGGCAGGCTTGCGCCGGAGGCGTCAGCGACCGAGGACGAGGTACGCGAGGCCGAGGACGCCGCGGTAGCCGCCGACGTACTGGCGCAGCCGGTCGTCGAGCTCCGCGCGGATCTGGTCCGCGCGGGGATCCTCGGGGTACGTCAGCAGCCACTCTTGCCGCCCCGCGAGCCAGGTGGACTCGAAGTCGTCCCACTCCCGCTGGTCGGCGGTGCTCAGGTGCAGCAGCCGCCAACCGCGCGCGCGGGCGGCCTCGACGAGGCCCGCGAGATCGGTGACGTCCGCACCGAAGATCCGCGTGGCCTCCGCGGTGGGGTCGGACTGCCAGTACCCCTCGCCGAGCAGCAGCCGCCCGCCCGGACGGACCACGCTGGCGAGCGCGTCGAGGGCCGCGCCGGTGCCGCCGAAGACGTGTGCCGAGCCGATACACAGGACCCGGTCGGCCGGCTCGTGCCAGGCCGCGGCCTCGCCCATCACGAAGGCGACGTGCCGGTTCAGCGACTTCTCGGCGGCGAGCCTGCGCCCGCGGGCGAGGGCGGCCTCGTCGGTGTCGACACCGACGCCTCTCGTCGCGACGGGGCCTGCCACGCCGCCCGCGGCGACGGCGCGCAGCAGCAGCTCGCCCCAGCCGCAGCCGAGGTCCAGCACGCGCGCGCCGGGGCGTACGTCGAGTCGTCGCAGCAGCAGGGCCGCGTGCTCCTCCGAGAGCGGCGTGTTCCAGCGCATCCGCGCGTACCGGCTGGCGGCGAGGTGGTCGGTGCTGTGCATCCGTTCAGGGTGTCAAGTCGGGATCACCGGCGCGCACCGGGTGGGGTGCGTTCGGGTTGCGCGCAGGTCGGGACGGGTGTCGGGGCGTACGGCAGGATCGGTGCAGTGGACGCGGGCGCGGCGCAGCCCTGGCGGCCGCCGACCCGGCAGGAGGTCGCGGCCGCGGCCGGTCGTGGCCTGGTGGACGTGATCGGCCCGGGACTGCGGGTGCTGTTCTGCGGCTTCAACCCGGGTCTGTACTCGGCGGCGGTGGGGGAGCACTTCGCCCGCCGGGGCAGTCGCTTCTGGCCGGCCCTGCACGGCGCCGGCTTCACCGACCGGGAGCTGCGCCCGTGGGAGCGCGCCGAGCTGCTGCGGCAGGGACTGGGCATCACCAGCCTGAGCAACCGGGCCACCGCCCGCGCCGACGAGCTGACCCCGGCCGAGCTGGTGGCCGGGGTGACCGGGTTGGCGGTGAAGGCCGAGCGGCACCGGCCGAGGTGGGTGGCGATTCTCGGGGTGACCGCGTACCGGATCGCGTTCGTCCGGCCGAAGGCCGGGCTGGGCCCGCAGCCGGAGCGGCTGGGCCCGGCCCGGGTCTGGGTGCTGCCCAACCCCAGCGGTCTGAACGCGCACTTCCCGCTGCCGGCGCTGACGGCCGAGTTCGCGGCGCTGCGGCGGGAGGCGGGTTCCTAGACGCCGTCGGCGGCCAGCGCCCGGTAGTAGGGGGTCATGGCGGGGTGGTACTCGTCGAACTCCGGTTGGCGGGAGCCGTCCCGGGAGGCGACCAGCATGTCCAGGTAGTACTCCCAGCCGGCGCCCACCTCGGCGATGCCGTCCAGGCTGGTGAGGCGCTGGGCGAAGCGCAGCTCGGTGGTGCCGTCGGTCTCGGCCAGCGCGAACTCCAGCAGCCAGCTGCCCGAGCCGTCGATCATCGACACGCCGAGGCGCCGCTGCGGCTCGCACACCTCGATGCGTACGTCGCACCAGGGCTGCTGCTCCTCGTACGCCATCTGGACCCGGATGGTCCGGCCGGGCCCGGCGTCGCCCTCCCACGGGCCGAACCAGCGGGCCGTGCGCTCCGACTCGGTAAGGCTCGCCCACACGTCCGCCGCCGGGGCGCGGAACGTGCGGGTCAGGACGAGGTCGTGGCCGGTGGCGGTGCGGAACAGGCGGCCAGCGGGTGTACGGGTCATGCGATGTGCTCCGTTCGGTGTTCCGCCGGGCCGCGGGCGCGGCGTTCCCGGCGGGTTCGATGGACCTCGGTCTCCAGGGCGTCGAGGCGTTGCTCCCACCGGTCCGGTGCGGTGAACTCGGCGAGCCAGTCGATCAGCGCGGCGAGCGGGCCGGGGTCGAGGCGGTAGATCCTGCGGCGGCCAATCAGCTCGTCGCGGACCAGCCCGCTCTCCCGCAGCACCCGCAGGTGGCGACTGACCGCGGGTCGGCTGATGGCGAACCGCTGGGCGATCTCACCAGCGGCCAGCGGCGCGTCGCGCAGCATGGTCAGGATGCGCCGCCGCACCGGGTCCGCGATCGCGGTGGCCACCTCGTCCACGCCCGAAGCGTAACCCATCGGTTACGGGTTTGCGTAGGGCCGGCTGCGTCGATGGTGGGCACATGATCACCTGACCTGGCACTCTTGAGGACATGCCAGCCCAGCTTCGATCCCGCCTGCTCGATTGGACCGTCGCCGTACCCGTGCTCGCCGTGCTGGTGTTGCTCGTGACGTGGGGGCGGGACCTTCCCGCCCCTGTCGTCGTGGTGGTCGCCGCGTTGCTGGGCGGTGCGGTGCTCGCCGCCGTGCACCACGCCGAGGTGGTCGCCCACCGGGTGGGGGAGCCGTACGGCTCGCTGGTGCTCGCCGTCGCGGTCACGGTCATCGAGGTGGCCCTGATCGTCACGCTGATGATCAGCGGGCCGGAGAAGACCCAGTCGCTCGCCCGCGACACCGTCTTCGCCGCCGTCATGATCACCTGTAACGGGATCCTCGGCCTGTCCCTGCTGCTCGGGGCGCTGCGCCGACGCGTGGCCGTGTTCAATCCCGAGGGCACCGGCGGGGCCCTGGCCACCGTGATCACCCTGGCCACGCTGAGCCTGGTCATCCCGACCTTCACCACGGCCCGCCCCGGCCCGGAGTTCAGCCCGGCCCAGCTCGCCTTCGCCGCCGTCGCGTCGCTCGCGCTGTACGGGCTGTTCGTGCTGGTGCAGACCGGCCGGCACCGCGACTACTTCCTGCCCGTCGACACCGAGGGTCGGGTGATCGACGCCGAGGAGCACGCCAAGCCGCCGACCACCCGCGCGGCGCTGATCAGCCTGGGGCTGCTGCTGGTGGCGCTGGTCGCGGTGGTCGGCGACGCCAAGACCGTCTCGCCGACCATCGAGGCCGGCGTGGCGGCGGCGAACCTGCCGCACGCGTTCGTCGGCGTGATCATCGCCCTGCTGGTGCTGCTGCCGGAGACCCTGGCCGCCGCCCGCGCCGCCCGCCGGGACCGCGTGCAGATCAGTCTGAACCTCGCCCTCGGCTCGGCGATGGCCAGCATCGGCCTGACCATCCCGGCCATCGCCATCGCCTCGATCTGGCTGGACGGCCCGCTGCTGCTCGGCCTCGGCGGCACCCAGCTCGCGCTGCTCGCGCTCACCGCGGTGACCGCCGTGCTGACCGTGGTGCCGGGGCGGGCCAACGTGTTGCAGGGCGGTGTGCACCTGGTGCTGCTGGCCGCGTTCGTCTTCCTGGCCGCCAGCCCCTGAC
>NZ_JBFAPG010000487.1:0-4748 GCF_040675595.1 Micromonospora sp. NPDC049580 | reverse complement strand
CGGGCCGCTCGTCGCGGCCCGGCCCGGTGTCGTTCAGGCGACCACGCGCCCGCCGCGCTCAGAGGATGGCGCGCAGCGCCGCCAGGTCGTCGTCGCTGGGCTCCCAGGTGCCGGCGGCGGCGTTCGCGTACACCTGCTCGGGCGTGGTGGCGCCGGCGATCACCGAGGTCACCGCCGGCTGGGCGGCCAACCCGCCGATCGCCACCTGGAGCATGGTCAGACCCCGCTCGGCCGCGTACGCCTCGATCGCCTCGATGGTGTCCCAGTCGGCCGCGGCGAGCCGGTCGGCGTACCGGCCACCGCCGGAGAGCCGGCTGCCGGCCGGCGGCTGCCCGCTGCGCTTGTACTTGCCGGTGAGCAGGCCGTTGGCGAGCGGGAAGAACGGCAGCATGCCGAGGCCGAACCGCTCGCAGGCCGGGATCACCTCGGCCTCCACGGACCGCTCCAGCAGGCTGTAGTGGTTCTGCGCGCTGATGAAGCGGGACCGGCCGTTGGACGAGGCGACCCAGTCGGCGTCGGCGATCTGCCAGCCGGCGAAGTTGGAGTTGCCCAGGTAGCGGACCTTGCCGTCGCGGACCAGATCGTCGAGGGCCGCGAGGGTCTCGTCGATCGGGGTGCCCGGGTCGGGCTCGTGCATCTGGTACAGGTCGATGTGGTCGGTGCCGAGCCGGCGCAGCGACGCCTCCACCGCGCGGGCGATGTACCGCCGCGAACCCCGGGCGCCGAAGTCCGGACCGTTGAGGCCGTTCATGTCCATGCCGAACTTGGTGGCCACCACCACGTCGTCCCGGCGTCCCTTGAGCGCCTGCCCGAGCAGCTCCTCGGAGCCGCCCTGCGGCTCGCCGTAGATGTCGGCGGTGTCGAAGAGGTTGATCCCGACGTCCAGGGCGGCGTCCACGACCGCGCGGGTGCCGTCGAGGTCGAGCTTGCGGCCGAAGTTGTTGCAGCCGATCCCGACGACGGACACCACGAGCCCGGAGTCGCCCAGCCGGCGATAGGTCATCTCAGTCACGAGATCCACCCTATGCCGGCCGGACGCACCGCCGCCCGGTGACCGCTCAGCCCACGTCCCAGACCGGCTCCGGGGTCTCCACCACCTCGCTGTCGCCCCGGAACAGCACGAACCGGTCGAAGGAGCGGGTGAACCACCGGTCGTGGGTGACCGCCACCACCGTCCCCTCGAACGCGTTCAGGCCCGCTTCCAGCGCCTCGGCGCTGGCCAGGTCGAGGTTGTCGGTGGGCTCGTCGAGCAGCAGCAGGGTCGCGCCGGACAGCTCCAACAGCAGCACCAGGAACCGGGCCTGCTGCCCGCCGGAGAGCGTGCCGAAGCGCTGGTCGCCCTGCCCGGCCAGCTCGTAGCGGCTGAGCACCCCCATCGCCGCGTGCCGGTCCATCCCGGTGCGGTGCTCGTCACCCCGCCACAGGATCTCGACGAGCGTCTTGCCCATCAGCTCCGGTCGGTCGTGGGTCTGCGAGAAGTGGCCGGGGCGGACCCGGGCGCCGAGCCGGGCGGTGCCGTCGTGCGTCACCGGGGCGAGCGCGCCCGCCCCGTCGACCGGTCCGTTCGCCGGGTCGGGATCGGTGCCACCCCGGGCCAGCAGCCGCAGGAAGTGCGACTTGCCGGTGCCGTTGGCGCCGAGCACCGCCACCCGGTCGCCGTACCAGATCTCCAGGTCGAAGGGGAAGGTCAGGCCGTCCAGCTCCAGCTGGTCGCAGACGACCGCGCGCTTGCCGGTTCGCCCGCCGGTCAGCCGCATCCGGATGTCCTGGTCCTTCGGCGGTACGGGCGGCGGCCCGGCCTCCTCGAACTTGCGCAACCGGGTCTGCGCGGCCTGGTAGCGCGAGGCCAACCCGTCGTTGTACGCGGCCTTCTGCTTGTACATCAGCATCAGCTCGCGCAGCTTCTGGTGCTCCTCGTCCCAGCGCCGGCGCAGCTCGTCGAGACGGGCGTGCCGGGCCACCCGCGCCTCGTACCAACTGGCGAAGCCACCGGGGTGCACCCAGGCGCTGCCGCCCTCCACGGCCACCACCCGGTCGGCGCTCTGGGCCAGCAGCTCGCGGTCGTGCGAGACGTAGAGCACCGACTTGGTGGACTCGCGCAGCCGCGCCTCCAGCCAGCGCTTGCCGGGCACGTCGAGGAAGTTGTCCGGTTCGTCGAGCAGCAGCACCTCGTCCGGGCCGCGCAGCAGCAACTCCAGGGCGAAGCGCTTCTGCTGGCCGCCGGAGAGGGTACGCACCGGCCGGTCCCGTACGGCGTCCCACGGCTGGTTGAGCACGATGGTCGCGACGGTGTCGAAGAGCACCTCGGCGTCGTACCCGCCGGCCTCGCCCCAGGCGCTGAGCGCGTCGGCGTACGCCAGCTGGGCCTTTCCGGCGGCGCTGCTGAACTTGCCGCGGACCTCGGCCGCCCGCATGGCCGTCTCGGTCTCGGCGAGCCGGCGGCCGGCGTCGCGCAGCGGTGGCGGGGCGAGCGACAGCGCCAGGTCGGCCAGCGTCGTCTCGTCGCCGATCATGCCGATGAACTGGCGCATCACGCCCAGCCCGCCGGCCCGCGCGACGGTGCCGGTACGCACCGGCAGGTCACCGGCGACCATCCGCAGCAGGGTCGTCTTTCCCGCGCCGTTCGGCCCGACCAGGGCGACCTTGGCACCCTCACCGACCCGGAACGACACGTCGGCGAAGAGTTCCCGACCGTCGGGCAGGATGTGCCCGACCGCTGCCACGTCCACGTATCCCACGCCGGGATCCTGCCCCAGCGAGGGCCGGGAGGGACATCCAATTACCGGGTGACCCGCAGCACCCGGAAGCCCTTCTGGCTGGCGTGCCGCTCGACCTGCCAACCCTGGTCGACGATCCAGCGGTGCAGCGAGTCGCCGCCGAGGTGGCGGGCGACGACCAGCCAGCCGACGCCGTCCGGGGCGAGTCGGGGCAGCCAACGCAGCAACAGCTCGTGCAACTCGTCCTTGCCGATGCGGATGGGCGGGTTGGACCACAGCTGCGCGAACCGGAGGTCCGCCGGCACGTCGTCCGGTGCGCTGACCCGGACCCGGTCGGCGGCGCCGATCCGGGCCGCGTTGACGGCGGTCAGTTCGCGGGCGCGGGCGTTGACGTCGACCGCCCAGACGGTGCTCGCCGGTGCCACGTCGGCCAGCACGCAGGCGATCGGGCCGAACCCGCAGCCGAGGTCGAGCAGGTCACCGGTGGTGTCGGCGGCGGGCAGCTCGGCCTTGCGCAGGAGCACCGCGGTGCCGGGGTCGAGGCGGCTGGCGGAGAAGACGCCGCCGGCCGAGACGAGCTGGTAGTCGCGGTCGGCGACAGAGAACTCGACTTCGCGCGCCGGCGCGTCGCTGGCGGGCTGCGCGGTGAAGTAATGGTCGCCGGTCACGCCGGCAATTCTCGCACCGGCCCGGGTCGGCCACGACACGGCCCACAGCCGCATTTCCCAATATTACCCCCTAAAGAGACAATGACTCCTACTCTAGGCGACATGGTGTATCGGTACGAGTCCGAAGAGGACGCATTCGAGGACCCGGAGCCCGGCTCCGACCTGGCCGTGCTCGGCGCCGGTCCGCCTCCGCCGGCCGGCCCCTCACCGTCCCGGTTTCCCGCTCCGTCGCTGCCCCGACCCAACCAGCTGATGCTGCCGTCGACCCAGCCGCCGCCGGTCACCCGCGTCAGCACCCCGGTCGCGGCCCCCCGCAGCCAGGTCTACACCTCGGCCCAACCGGTGGAGCCGCCCGCGCGGCGCGGCGGCGGGCGACTCTGGCAGGTGCTGGTCGGCGGTGCGGCCGTCCTGGTCCTGCTCGCGCTCTGCGGTCTGGGCGCCGCCGCGCTGCTGGTGGACAACAAGCCGGCGCCACAGGCCACCCCGACGTACCAGCCGAACGTCGCCGCGTCCGCTTCCACCCAGCGGCAGGATCTCGACTCGCGGGACACCGACCAGGCGCCGCTCACCGCGAAGGAACTCTTTCCCGGCAAGGAGTTGAAGCTCGCCGACGGCCAGCCCGCCTACGAGATCCTCAAGACGCACTCCAGCGGCAGTTGCGCCGTCGCCGCCACCGACGAGGTGGCCGACCTGCTGGTCCGGCTCGGCTGCAACCAGGTCGTCCGGGCGACGTTGCGGGCTCCCGGCGGCGACCACCTGGTCACTGCCGGCCTGTTCAACCTCACCGACAAGGTCAGCGCCGAACGGGCCCGGGACCGGATCCGGCAACTCCTCGACGACCGGCAGGGCCGGTTCCGGGGGCTGTCCGCCGGCGACGACGCGGATGTCCTGGCCACCGCCCCGGCACGGGTCGGCTGGCAGGTCCGGGGCCACTACCTGGCGTACGCGCTGGTGGTCCGCGCGGACGGAGCCGCGGTCAAGTCCGGCGACACCAAGATCCGGGAGATCCTGTTCGACATGATCGAGGCGCACCTCAGCCGGGGCGTCCTGCAACGGCGGGCCGACAGCCGCACGGCCGGACAACCAACGGCAGCGCCGACCGAGAGCAGCGGAACCCAGAGCGGCAGCGGCAGCGGCGACGGCGAACTGCCCGGAGACTGATCCGCGCCTCCGCCCGACCGGTGTGCCGCCGACCGGTGGCACACCCGTCGTCGTCCGCTGCCGCCGTTGTCAGCCTTCTCGACGGGCGGCCGAGGTCGCGGCCGCCGTTGTCAGCCCTCGACGGGCACGCGCAGGCGGCGGGTCAGGTCGGCGCGGCGGGCGTAGTCGGCCGGGTCGGCCGGGTAGCCGACCGCGACCAGGG
>NZ_JBFAPG010000486.1:0-4765 GCF_040675595.1 Micromonospora sp. NPDC049580 | reverse complement strand
CTTCCCGCCCGGTGCGGGAGGGGGCCTCGTCGACGTCGTTACAGCTCGACCGAGCGGCGGCGGGCGACCTCGGCGAGGGTGACCGCGGCGGCCACGCTGGCGTTGAGCGACTCCACCTCGGAGATCATCGGGATGCTCACGGTCAGGTCGCAGGTCTCGCCGACCAGCCGGGACAACCCGCGCCCCTCGGAGCCGACCACCACCACCAGCGGCCCGACAGCGGCCTCCAGGTCGTACAGGTCGGTGTCGCCGTCGGCGTCCAGGCCGACCACCATGAAGCCGGCGTCCCGGCACGCCTTCAGCGACCGGGTCAGGTTGGTGACCTGCGCCACCGGCACCCGCGCGGCCGCGCCGGCGCTGGTCCGCCAGGCGGTCGCGGTGATCCCGGCAGCCCGCCGCTCGGGTACGAAGACACCCTGCGCGCCGAACGCGGCGGCCGAACGGATCACCGCGCCCAGGTTGCGCGGGTCGGTGACCCCGTCCAGCGCCACCAGGAGCGGCGCCTGCTGCTCCAGGGCCGCGGCGACCATGTCCTCGAAGGGTTGGTACGCGAAGGGCGGCACCTGCAAGCCGACGCCCTGGTGCAGCACGCCGCCGGTCATCCGGTCCAGCTCGGCGCGGCTGATCTCCAGGTTGGCGATGCCCCGGTCGGCGGCCGTCCGGATGATCTCGTTGATCCGGTCGTCCATGTCGATGCCCTGGGCGACGTAGAGCGCCGTCGCCGGCACCTGGGCGCGCAGCGCCTCCAGCACCGGGTTGCGCCCGACCAGCAGCTCCGGGGTGTCCTTGGACGGGTTGGACTTGCGCCCCGGCGCGACCCGGGGACCGGTCCGGCCGGCGGTCGGCCGACCACCCCGACCCGCGGCGCCACCCCGACTCGCTGGTACGCCCCGGCCACCACCCTTGCCCCAGGTGGTGTCCTTGCTGCCCGGCTGACCGATCTTCGGGGCACGCCCCTCCTCGGCCGCCGCCCGGCGCTCCTTGTCCTGCTTCCAGGCGGTGCGCTGCGGCAGCTTCTCGGTGCCCGAGTAACCCTTGTGCCACGGCCGCTCGTCGGCGGGCAGAGTGCGCCCGCGTCCGGCGAGGGAGTCCTTGTTCTTGCCGCCGGTGCCCTTGGGGGCACCTGCCTTCGGCGTCAGACGCCGGCCACGGCGCTGCGAGTTGCCGGCCATCAGTCCTGCTCTCCAATAGTCCAACGGGGGCCCTGGGGTGTGTCCTCGACCACCACGCCGGCCAGCTTGAGCTGGTCGCGTACCGCGTCGGCGGCGGCCCAGTCCTTGCGGCCCCGGGCCTGCGCGCGCTGCTCCAGGGCCAGCGCGATCAGGGAGTCCACCACGGCGCGCAGATCGTTCGAGCTGCCGCCACCGGTCCAGGCCTCGTCGAAGGGGTCGATGCCGAGGATATCCAGCATCGCCCGTACCGCGGCCAGGGTGGTGCGGACGGTCACATCGTCGCCGGTGCTCAGCGCGGTGTTGCCGTCGCGCAGGTGCTGTTGCAGCACGGCCAGCGCGGCGGAGGTGTTGAGGTCGTCGTCCATGGCCGCGACGAAGCCGGCCGGCAGCTCACCGAGCTGCCCGGTGCCCACCCGCTCGGCGGCCCGCTGCACGAAACCCTCGATCCGCCGGTACGCGGTGGCCGCGTCGCGCAGCGAGTCCTCCGAGTAGTCGATCACCGAGCGGTAGTGGGCGGCGGCGTAGTAGTAGCGCAGCTCCACCGGCCGCACGCCGAGCGAAGCCACGTACGCCAGGTCGAGCGCGTTGCCGGCGGACTTGCCCATCTTGGCCCCGCCGATGCTGAGCAGCCCGTGGTGCACCCAGTAGCGGGCGAACGGCAACCCGGCCGCCTGGGACTGGGCGATCTCGTTCTCGTGGTGCGGGAACGTCAGGTCCAGACCACCGCCGTGGATGTCGAACTCCGGGCCGAGGTAGCGCCAGCACATCGCCGAGCACTCGATGTGCCAACCCGGGCGGCCCAGCCCCCACGGCGACGGCCAGTACGCGTCCGCCGGCTCGTCCGGCTTGGCGCCCTTCCAGAGGGCGAAGTCGCGCGGGTCACGCTTGCCCCGGTCGGGGGCGTCCCCCGCCGACTGCATCGCGTCCGGCGACTGACCCGACAGCGACCCGTACGCCGGCCAGGACGCCACGTCGAAGTAGACGTCACCGGAGCCGTCGGTGGCCGGGTACGCGTGCCCGTCCGCGATCAACTTCGTGATCAGCTCGTGCATCTCCGGGATGTGCCCGGTGGCGCGCGGCTCGTAGGTGGGCGCCAGCACGTTCAACGCCCGGTACGACTCGGCGAGGACCAGCTCGTTGGCGTACGCGATCGACCAGAACGGCCGACCCCGCTCCCCCGCCTTGACGAGGATCTTGTCGTCGATGTCGGTCAGGTTGCGGATGAACGTGACCTCGTAGCCGGCGGCCAGCAACCAGCGGCGCAGCACGTCATAGTTGACGCCGGAGCGGAGATGGCCGATGTGCGGCGGCGCCTGGAGGGTGAGACCACACAGGTAGACCCCCACCTTGCCGGCTTCCCGCGGGACGAAGTCCCGCACCGATCGGGTGGCGGTGTCATACAGGCGTAGCGTCACCGTACAAGGGTAGCCGTCCGCGCCTGTCCGGGCCCGCCGGTGCCGGGTCGTACGCTGCGTGCTGTGGATGAGACGGCGGGGTCCGGCCGGGCCGGGGAGACGTCCCAGACTCTCGACCGGGGTCTGCGACTGCTGCACCTGGTCGCCGACGCGCCGGCCGGGTTGACCGTCACCGAGGTGGCGACGCGACTCGGCATCGGCCGGGCGGCCGTCTACCGGCTCGTCGGCCCGCTGACCGGGCACGGCATGCTGCGCCGCGACAGCGACGGCCGGCTCCGCCTCGGCGCCGGGGTGCTGCACCTGGCCCGACGCGCCCAGCCGCTGCTCGCCGAGGGGGCGCTGCCCGCGCTACGCCGGCTCGCCGAGCAGGCCGGCGCCACGGCACACCTGACCGTGGTGGAGGGCGGCGAGGGCGTCGCCCTGGCCGTGGTCGAGCCGAGCTGGACGTCGTTCCACGTCGCGTACCGGACCGGGGCGCGGCATCCCCTGGACCGGGGTGCCGCGGGTCGGGCGATCCTGGCCGGTCGGGGCGGCGCCGCGGAGCCGGTGAGCAGCAGCGGGGAGCTGCAGTCCGGGGCGTACGGGGTGGCCGCGCCGGTGCTCGGCGTACCAGGTCTGGAGGCCAGCGTCGGGGTGGTCGCGCTCGCCCCGCTGGACGTCGACCTGATCGGCCCCCAGGTGCTCGCCGCCGCCACAGCCGTCACCGCCGCCCTCCGCTGACCTCCCCGCCGACCGCCTGGCGGCCTGAGGCTTGATCGACTCCAGATCGCCGACCTGGCGTCATCGCAAGCCTTGGATAGCGCCACAACGCCGAGCTGGTGATGATCTCGCCGTATAACACGTTCGTCAGGTTCTTGGCGGTTGTCCACAGGCACCTGCAGGGCGACCATCCGACGCTGTCCACAGGGGTATCGGCAGGTGCCTCGAGCGTCGGACGCTGGCCGCATGCCTCCGCACCCGCACCGGCCTCCGGCCCTTGCCTGGCAGGTTTTTCGTGGCTCCGCAGTCATTCGACAGGGCTTGATCACCAGACATCAGTTGCGCGGCTCGTCGTGGGTCCGACTTCGCCATGACGTGTACGCAGACGCGCGCCTCGAACGCACACACGAGCTGGCCTGCCGTGCCGCAACCCTTCGGCTACCGCCGCAGGCGATGATCGCCGGGCCCTCGTCAGCCTATCTGCACGGTATCGAGCACGCCGCCGGGTTCGACGACGACGTGCACGTGTTGGTGCCGAAGATCGCCCGCGTCGACTCTCAACGCGGCCTTCACGTGCACGTGGTCAATGGCGATCCCGCTGCGACGCCGAACCCCGCTCTGTCCATCGCGCGGCAGCCGGCCGTGGCGATGGACGCCCTGCCCGTCGCACGGCCGTCGACGCCACCGTCACCGCCGATGCCACCGCCCCGGCGGACGCCAGCGTCACCGCCGACGCCAGCGCCACCGTCCACGTCGATCAACGCACTGCCCGGCGAGCGGGGCGGTGCCACTCTCCGCCGAACCGATCCGGCATCTGCGGCGTGGGAGACGGCGGTCTGGTTGGATCCGCTGCGCGCGGTCGGAATTGTCGACTCGTTGCTCGCGACCGGTCTGACCACCCGGGCGGCGCTGGCCGCTGTCGCCGCCGCCAATGCCGACCGGCCCGGCGGACGACGCGCGTGCTGGATTTTCGACGTCGCCGATGCAGGGGCGCAGTCACCACCCGAGTCGCAGCTACGGGTGCGTCTGGTCCTGGGCGGGCTCCCCCGACCGGTCACCCAGCACCCGATCCGGCTGCCGGGAGGGCTCGTGCTCCATCCCGACCTGGCCTGGCCCGAGTTCCGGGTGGCGGTGGAGTACGACGGCCGATGGCACGCCGACCCCGAGCAACTGCACCGCGACCGCCGACGACTCAACCTTCTCGTTGGTGCGGGCTGGTTGGTGCTGCACGTGACGAGCAGGCGGCTCCAGAACGAGTTCCCTGCCGTGCTCAACGAGGTTCGGTCGGCCCTGATCTCCCGCGGCTGGCGACGCTGATCGCCCCAGGCTGTGATCGACTCCAGCTCGCCGACGTGGGGGTGTCCCGTCCACCTGATACAGCCATATCGGCGAGCTGGAGCCGATCACGACCGCGAGCGTGCCACCCGGTCGACGCGGAGGCTGGGATGACGGCGAGGCCCGGTCGACCCTGGTCGACCG
>NZ_JBFAPG010000485.1:0-4774 GCF_040675595.1 Micromonospora sp. NPDC049580 | reverse complement strand
AGCGACGTCGCCACGCTCGGCGCGGCGTCCGCGGCGCTGCTGGCCGGCGGGGCGCCGGCGGGTGTCGGCGCGGGGGTGCCGGCGCTGGCGACGGGCGAGCTGCTGCCCGGCTGGTACGACGACTGGGTGCTGACCGAGCGGGAGCGGCTGCGCCAGACCCAGCTGTACGCGCTGGAGGCGTTGGCCGAACGGCTGACCGCGCAGGGACGCTTCAGCGAGGCGGTGCAGGTGGCGTTGACCGCCGTGCAGTTGGAACCGTTGCGGGAGAGCGCCACCCGCGTGCTGATCGCCGTGCACCTGGCCGAACGCAACATCAACGAGGCGGTACGCCGGCTGGAGCTGTTCCGCGCCGACCTGGGCCGGGAGTTGGGTGTCGCCCCGACCTCCTGGCTGGAGCACCTGGTGCGCGAGGGCCTGCGCCGGGACAGGTTCGTGCCCGCGCCCGGTCCCGGCGGCGGTACGCAGGCCTGACCCGTCGGGCGCGCGTCCCGGCTCAGCTCAGCTCAGCGCGTGTGGGCCGGCCGGTCCAGGATGGCGCTGAACCGCTCCTCGGCAAGGTCGAGCTGGCCGAAGATGTGGGCCTTCACCGCAGGCGAGAGCGGGGTGTCCGCACGACCGATCAGGTCCCGGAAGAGCGGCACCAGCGGCCGGTACTTGCGGGCCGACGAGACGACCTTCGGCCCGACGGTGTGGATCACCCCGACGCCGTTGTCGGTGAAGTCCGACACCTTGATCACCCGCGCCCAGGGTTCCCGGTCCAGGCTGACCGCCAGGTGCTCCCGGTACTGCTCGTTGCGGTCGCGCTGCGGGTCGTACATCGGGTTGGTGACCGCGGCGACCAGGGTGGCCACCCGCGGCCCGAACCGCGCGGCGAGCGCGGCCAGCGCCGCGGCCCTCGGGTCGCCGCCGCCGTCGGCCAGCTCGGCCGGGTGGTCCTCCACCGCGTCGTGCAGCAGACCCGCGACGATCACGTCGACGTCGCGGACCTGGTAGTGGTGCATGAGCCGGATGGCGACCCGCAGCAGGTGGTTGAGGTACGGCTCGCGGACCCGCCGGTCGTCGCGGTGCAGCTCGGCGGCGAGGTCGAGCGCGGCGGACAGGCGGGCGCGTTCGCCGTCGTCGAAGCGCTCGACCTCCAGCCGGAAGCGCTCCAGCAGGCCCGGTTCGCCGTGGATCTCGGTGATCGCGTGCATCGGCATGCTGCCCAGGTGCGGCGGGAAGTCCATGCGTCACTTATAGCCGATCTTCCCCCCATCGATGGCCCGGTACGTCGCCGACCCGACCATGGCGAGTCGTCACAGCGGCAGCCGATCGGCCCCGGCGAGCGGGCCCACCAGGAGCGGGAGCAGCGGCGCCGGCAGGACCGGGTCGCGGCGCAGGGTGGGTGTCCAACCGGCGTCGGCGCCCAGGTCGGGGTCGTGCGCCGCGTTGTACGCCGTGAGCAGGTCGACCGGCCGGGCCGGGCCGGCGCCCTGGCGCACCCAGGAGCCGCGCTCGGTGAGCGCGGTGCCGCCCCAGTCGTAGAGCAGGTCGGCCGGGTCCACGCCCGCGTCGAGGGCGAAGAAGTTGTTCTGCGCGTAGATCGCCGACTGCACACCGACGCCCAGGGCGTACTGGAAGCCGTCGCCGCCCAGCCGGTACAGGTTGTTGTAGACGTCGACCTGACCGAACCGCACCCGCGGTAGCCGTTGCAGGACGCCGTCGAAGAGGTTGTGGTGCAGGGTGACCTTCAGCCGACCCACGTCCGGGCCGACCGTGTTGGACGAGCCGATCAGCATCAGCTTGTCCCGTCCGGTGAAGCGGTTCCATGAGGCGGTGACTCCGCTGGCGGTGTGCGTGACGTCCAGCGACCCGTCGTGCACCTGGTACGGCCGGCCGAAGTAGACGGGCTGGGCGCTGTCCGGGTTGTCGCCGTCGGTGAACGTGTTGTGGTCGACCCACACGTGCTCGCTGCGGCGTACCGAGATCTGGTCGTACTGGCTGTTCCAGTTGCCGGTGTCGCCGTCGGTGGGCGACCACGCGGGGAAGCAGTCCCGGGCGTCGACGAAGGTCAGGTTGCGCACGATGACGTTGGACGCCCGGTCGATCATGAGGGTGAGACCGGTCAGTCGCGCGCCGCGCAGGCCGACGATTGTGGTGTTGGGGCCGACGTTGATCTGGGTCTGGCGGGTCTGGTTGGCCACCGAGCGCACCCGGGCCTCCTCCAGCGGCCCGGCCGGTGCCACCCGACCCCAGACCGCCGGGTCGTACGCGGCCAGGTAGGCGTCCAGCCGGTACGCCGGGTCAGCCAGGTCGGCACAGCTCAGTGTTGTGCTGTCGGGCCCCTCGAAGCCGTCGACCGCGCCCGCCACGTAGATCAGCTTCGGCGTGGCGTCGGTGGCGTTGGCGGCGTTGTCGCCACCGAGGGCGGCGACCAGTTCGGCCCTGCTGCGGACCACCCGGGTCCGCTCCGGCGGCGCCGCCGAACCGCCTGTGGTGCCGACGCCCTCGGCCGCCCAGCCGTCCCGCTCCGGCAGGGCCTGCCGACCGAGGTGACGGGCCGACCAGGAGAGCCGATCGGCGGCGGAAGTGTCGGGGCGGGGAGCGGCGGCGGCAGGTGTGGCACCGACCAGGACGGCGATCACCGTCGCCCCGACGAGGGGTGCGCGCATTGATTTTCCCATTCGCTGGTGGTGGTTTCGGCATTCACCAGGAACGGTAGGTTCGCGGTTTTGTATCGGTCAATATAAATTGTTTGCAGGAATGTTGCAGTGGTGCCGGCCGCTAGTGGGCGGTCTCATCCCGCGCGGGTCGAACGTGCCGGAAGGCGACCAGCAGGGCGGTGACGAGAGCAGCCACCAGCAGGACCCTGATGACGATGAACAGCACCGCGTCGCCCGTGGAGTGGGGCGGGAAGATGTCCTTGACGAGCCAGCCGACCCCCAGCCCCAGCCCCAGGCAGGCGTGCATCGCGGCCCGCAGGCGGGGGAGCGGCTGCGGGCGGCCGAGGATCCGGGGTGCCACGGTGCCACCGCGGCTCCTGGCGAGCAGCACGGCGGCGACGGCCAGGTTGGCCACGCCGACCGCGACGGCCAGGGCCAGGTCAACTGTTCCCATGTGGACGCACGTTATCGCACGGACAGTCGCTCCGAGGGCCGCCTCTCCTGACGTCGGCCGCCTGCCCCGAGTGTCGGAGGAGGGGCGGGCACCGACCCGTCGCCTCCTTTGCTCTGCTTCAATCCAGGCAACACCTGCGGGGCAAAAGTGTTGCCTCGGTTGAAGCAGAGCAAAGGACAACCGGAGCACCCTCGCCACCGCGGGGCGACACCACTACGCCAGGTCCGCGCGGTACGCCGGCACGGCCCACGGCACGCCCTGCTCGCTGGGCAGCGCACCCTGCTCGGCCGCCCGACGCAGTACCTCGACCACGCCACGGATCCGCAACACCCGCTCGTCACCGTCGCCCACCACGTCGACCAACTCTCCGCCGAGCAGTTGGGGCTCGGGCGCGGCCCGCAACGCGTCCAGCAGGGCGGTGAACGGCGCGGTACGGGCCAGCGGGGCGATCAGCGGCACCCCGGCCGGGTCGGCGCGGTGGGCGAGCAGGTTCTCCAGCAGGCCCCGTCGACCGGGGACGCGGCGGGTCACCACGTCACCGGGCAGGCGCAACCGGTCCGTCGGGTACTCCAGCACGGCCTGTCCCGTCGTGCCGGTCACCACCACCTCGCCCGCCACGAACTCCTCGGATGCCAGGGTGACCGCCGCGAGCACCGGCGGGCCGGCGCGGAACCGCACCCGCAGCACCGCCGTGTCCTCCACCTCGATCGGCCGCACCCGGTAGCGCTCCACCTCGATGGCGACCGGCCACGGTGGTGCCCCGCCGAGCGCCTCGGCGACGGCCAGGCACTGCATCACCGCGTGCGCGAGCGGGTTGGCCAGCGCGCCGTCCAGCACCGGTCGGCCGTCCACGCTCCGGCGGCCGGCCCACGGGGAGCGGGCGTAGTAGGCGTCCGGCCGTTGCCACGCCGCGACGGTCGCGATGCCGGTGACCGCGCCGAGGCGGCCGGCGGCCAGCGCGTCGGTCAGCGCGGTCAGCGCCGCCGAACCGAGCGCCTGGAAACCGACCTGGGCCACGCGGCGGGTCGCCGCCAGCGCGTCGGTCAGCTCGTCGTGCTCGGCCAGCGACAGCACCGGCGGCTTCTCCAGCAGCAGGTCCGCGCCGGCCGCGAGGGCGTCGCGGGCGATCGGCAGGTGCGTGTGCGGCGGGGTGCAGAGCGCCACCACCTCCGGTCGGGTGGCGGCGAGCATCGCCCGGTGGTCGGTGAACACCCCGACCCCGGGCGGCACCGGTGCCTCCCGTTCGTCGCGCACCGGTTGAACGTCGACCAGGGCGACCAGCCGCAGCCGGCCGCCGGCGTGCAGTGGCGCGATCACCCGCCGGTGCCAGTGGCCGTGCCCGTTCGCCCCGATCACCGCCACCGTCGGCGGCGGCGCCGACCCGTTCACGAGACGCCGGCCAGGACTGCCGAGGCCCCCGGGGCACCGGCCCACGCGGCACCGCTCACCGGGCACCGGCCAGGGTCGCCTCGACGCCGTGTCGTCCGAGCGCGGTGAGCCAGGCGGTCACCTCGGCGCGTACCTCGTCGTCGTCGGCCACCTCGGCCGGGATGACCTCGCGCAGCGCGAAGACGGCGTCCACCGCGCCGGCCGGGCTCTGCGCTCCGGCCTCCAGGGCGGACCGGATCGGCCCCGCGAGGGGGTCCTGCAACGGCAACGGTACGCCGTCGTCGGCGTA
>NZ_JBFAPG010000484.1:0-4777 GCF_040675595.1 Micromonospora sp. NPDC049580 | reverse complement strand
CGGCCCCCGGTCGCGCGGGTGCGCCGGCCCCGGGTACGTCAGCGGACGTACCCCGGACGCCGCCGGTGATCGGACGACCCGGCCGGGCCGGGCCGGCAGCATGTCGGGTATGCCGCGAATCCCACCCGCCACCCGCAAGGCGCTGCTCACCCTGCACCTCATCACCTCGCTCGGTTGGCTCGGGGCCGACCTGGTGCTGCTCACCCTCGGCATCGCGGCACAGCGCGGCGCCGACCCGGCCGTGGTCTATCCGGTCGCCGGGCTCGTCGGCACGGTGCTGTTCGCGCCGCTGAGCGTGCTCGTCTGGCTCGTCGGCGTCGCCAGCGCGCTGCTCACCCCCTGGGGCCTGGTGCGCCACCGGTGGGTGCTGGTCAAGCTCGTGATCACCACGGCGATGGTCGGGCTGGTGCTGTTCCTGCTCACCCCGAACCTGCGGCACGCGAGCGCGCTGGGCGCCGCCCTCCCCGCCCGGGATCGCGCCGACCTGGTGATCGCGCCCGCGGTGTCGACCAGCCTCATGATCATCGCGACCGTGCTCTCCACGTACAAGCCCTGGGGCCGCCGACCCGCCCGACCCACCGGCGCACGCCATACCTCCGCCGCCGCGAGCCCGGCACGCAACGCGCCACAAGATCGCGCAACAACACGGAAGTCAACAGTGTTGCGTTAGGGCTCCGGCCGGCCAACCCGTGCTGGATGGCCCGGCGATCATGGAGTTGTGGTGCCTGCCTTGGCGTTGTATGGGCGTTTTGTGGCCCACCACAACTCCATGATCGGCGAGGCACGATCATGACGCGGGGCGGTCGAGGGCCGCACCGAGGCGGGTGGCCAGGGCGAGGTGGGCGGCGCGGGCCTGTTGGAAGGCGTACCGGAACAGGGGCGTCGGCGCGCGCAGGGTGATGTCGACGTCGATCCGGACCAGGCCGTCCGGCTCGGCGCGCAGCCGGGTGTGGTTGCGGACGGTGGTGGCCGGCCACTGGCGGGCCACCGTGACGATCTCGTCAGGTTCGCTGATCAGCACGTCCGCCTGGTAGGTGGTGCGGAAGCGCAACGGCCCCACCGCCAGCCTGTCGTTGATCGTGTAGCTGGCTCGGGCGCCCGGACGGGGCGGCACCCGGCGGACCCGGACGATCAGGGGGTGCAGTTCGCCCTGGCGGGTCAGGTCGCTCAACAACGCCGCCGCCTCGGCGAGTGAGCAGCGGGCCTGGACGGTGTAGCTGAAGCTGTCGCTGCTGAGCACACAGTCTCCCGACGTCGCTGGTCGCACGATCGTCCCGTACGCGGCTCAGGCTGGCAACGCCCGGACGGACACCGTCCGTTGTCCCGGTATTCGCGCAGCATTCCCATTACGGTCGGCTGATGGGAAATCACCGGTTGTGACGGAGGGTGGACACATGTTCGGTGACGACCGGTGAGCGGGCACGTGATGGTCTTCGCGCCCACCCCGCAACTGACGGTGACCGTGGATCAGCCGAACGACCAGCCCGAACTGCACCTGCACCCCGGCGGCCAGGGCGTCTGGCAGGCCCGCATGGTGCTGTCGCTCGGGGTCGACGTGGTGCTCTGCGCCGCGCTCGGTGGCGAGGTCGGTCAGGTGCTGGAGCCGCTGCTGGTCAGCGAGGGGGTGGACCTGAAGGTGGTGATGCGCGACTCCGGCAGCGGCGGGTACGTGCACGACCGGCGGGGCGGGTCCCGACAGGAGGTCGTGGACGTGCCCGGGGACCGACTGAGCCGCCACGAGCTGGACGAGTTGTACAACCTGGCGCTCGGCGAGGGACTGCGCGCCGACGTAAGCGTCCTCAGTGGCCCGAATGCGCCGTGGCTCGTCCCGGCCGACCTGTACCGCCGCTTCGCCGCCGACCTCGGCGCCAACGGCAGCCGGGTGGTGGCTGATCTGTCCGGTGACCACCTGGGCGCCGTACTGGACGGCGGTGTGTTCTTCCTGAAGGTGAGTCACGAGGAGCTGATCCGGGACGGTCGCGCCCGCAGTGGGGACGGCGCCGAGCTGACCCGGGCGATGTACGACCTGCACGCCGCCGGCGCCGAGACGGTGGTGGTGAGCCGAGCCGACCAGCCGGCGCTGGCGCTCATCGACGGGGAGCTCTTCGAGGTGGAGATGCCCCGGCTGGAGGCCGCCGATCCGCGCGGCGCGGGCGACTCGATGACCGCCGGCGTGGCGGCCGTGATCGCCCGTGGTGGCGACATCCGGACGGCCATCCGTACCGGCGCCGCGGCCGGCGCGCTGAACGTGACCCGGCACGGGCTGGGCACCGGACGGTTGGACTCGATCACCGGGCTGGTGGAGCGGGTCCGGCTCGTCCCGGCGGACAGTCGGCAACAGGAGCGGACCACCCCCGACGAGTTGGCCGACCGGGCGGTCGAGCGATGACGCTGCGGGTGCTCGTGACCAACGACGACGGGATCGCCGCGCCGGGCATCCAGGCGTTGGCCCTGGCCGCCGCCCAGCGGGGCCTGGACGTGGTGGTCGCGGCGCCGATGGAGGAGGCCAGCGGCACCAGCGCCGCGATGAGCGCGGTGGAACGGGACGGGCGGGTGGTGGTGCACGACCATCCGCTGCCCGACCTGGCGGGCGTGCCGGCGTACGGGGTCGCCGGCTCGCCCGGTTTCATCACGCTGATCGCGCTGCACGGCGCGTTCGGCCCGCCGCCGTCGGTGGTGCTGTCGGGGATCAACCGGGGTGCCAACGCCGGCCGCGCCGTGCTGCACTCCGGCACGGTGGGCGCCGCCTTCACCGCCGCCTCGAACGGGTGCCGGGCCATGGCCGTCTCACTGGACGTGCTCTCCGCGGGCGAGGCGACGGCCGGCAGCGGCGGGGCAGCGGTGGACGCCGCAGCCCGCGTACGCGACGCCGAACGGCACTGGGTCACCGCCGCGCGGGTCGCCCTGGACCTGCTCCCCCGGCTGACCGCCGCGCCGCCGGAGAGCGTGCTCAACGTCAACGCCCCCGACCTGCCGCACGGACGGCTGCGCGGGGTACGTCGCGGCTCCCTGGCCAGCTTCGGTCAGGTGCAGATGACGGTGGCCGAGTCGGGGCACGGCTTCGTGCGTACCGCGCTGGAGGAGCCCGGCCAGGCCGCGCAGCCCGGCACGGACCTGGCGTTGCTGGCCGCCGGGTACGCGTCGGTGACGGCCATCCGAGCGGTCACCGAGGTGACCGACGTGGACCTGACCGGTCTGGACGAGCAGCCTTGACGGGGGCGCTCAGGCGCCCGGAAGCACCTCGGGGGTGGCGGCCCCGGCGAAGTAGGGCTCCGGTGCGCCGAAGAGACCGAGCAGACCGGTCACCCAGAGCTGACGGTGCACGAACCGGCTCGGCTCGGTGACCACCAGCTTGACGCCGCTGACCTCGGCGGTCTGGAAGCCGGCGACCATGGCGCTGATGCCGACCGAGTCGATGAAGGTGACCAGCCTCATGTTCAGCTCGATGCGGACCGGGCGGCTCTTGGCCAGCACCTCCGCAATCGCCTCACGCACCTCGTACGCTGTGTCGACGTCGATCTCGCCCCGGGGGGCGATCTCCACGACACCACCGGACAGGACCGACTTCACGATCGACAGGCTCACGCGAGCACCTCCACCCGCCCGTCCCCCGGGCGTCTCATCAGTACGCGGGCCGCGACCGAGAGTATTCCTCCGACGGCCTCGGTCGCCACCCCTCGGGATGAGCAATTCACGGATCCGGGCGAACAAAGTCGCCCATATCCCCACTTTTCGGTATCTGATCAACCAATACTTTTCGTTATCTGACCACTCCACGATCGGTCGGAACCGACGCGTCGCCGGACCAGGGTAACGGGCGTGACCCGACACGCCCGACAACCGACCCATCCCGTACGCCGGCCCCGCCTGGGACCGGCGTGTCGCGCCACGGTCGCCCGGTCGCGTCCGGTCCGATCCGGTCGGGCGGTTGCCGACGCCACCTAGCATCAGCCCCGGGACACCCACCGCGGCGGAGAGGACCTTCGATGATCAAGCGACTGGCCGGGCTGGCCGGAGTCGGCGTACTGCTCGCCCTCGTACTGGCCTGCGGTTTCGGCGGCGGGGACGACGATGACGACGACGATGACGACTTCGCCCGCGGTGCGGCCGTGGTGGCGGTGCGCTGAGGGAGCCGGTGAGCCCCGGCCGACCGGGTTTGCGGCCGACCGGCCCGGGGCACTGCGGAATCAGCGAAACCGTGCCGCGCTGGACAGACGCCGAAGTCCGAAGTGGCCGGTGGCTTCGGCACCCGAGGAGGTAACCACGATGTTCGGAACCAACCTGCTGGACCGGCGCAGCAAGCCGGAGCGGATCGCGGATCAGGCGTGGGAGCACCTGCTCTCCGCCGTCAGCTTCGCAGGCGACAGTGTCCGGGACACCGCCCGTTCGGCCCGTCGCAGCAGCGGCGATCTCGCCGACGGGGCGGGTGACCTGGTCGGCTCCGCGGCGGAGGAGGCCCGACGTCGGGCCTCGCGCGCCTTTGACGCGCTCGCCGGGCGCCAGCCAGCGCTGCCGTGGACGCTCCTGATCGGGGCCGCGCTGGTCGGCGCGGCGGTCGGCTGGGCCGTCGGCTCCGCTGCCCGTGCCGCCGGCAGCCGGGACGACCGCGCGGTGGACGACGTCGAGTTCGTCGACGTCGACCGCCCCAACTCCCCCGTCGGCCTGGACGACTAGCCCCGAGCGGGCCCCGCCGACCTTCTGGTCGACGGGGCCCGTTCGCATTGCTCGGTGGGTGGCTCGACGATCGGGATGGGGCCGGTCCGCCGGGGTGCCGGAC
>NZ_JBFAPG010000483.1:0-4795 GCF_040675595.1 Micromonospora sp. NPDC049580 | reverse complement strand
CGCCGCGCACGGCCGCACGGCGCAGGGCCGGACGGCGCACGACACGCGACACGCGGCGGACGGCGCACGACACGCGACGGACGCCGAACGGCAACGCGGCCACGCCGCACGGCGCACGGCGCACGGCGCACGACACGCGACACGCGACACGCGACACGCGACACGCGACACGCGGCGGACGCCGAACGGCAGCGCGGAGCGGCAGCACGGCAACGCCGCAACGCCGCAACGCCGCAATGCCGCAATGCCGCAACGACAGCAGCGGCAGCAGCGGCAGCGGCAGCGGCAGCAACGAGGGCTGTACGCCAGCGGCAGAACTGTCCGCCATGTGATGGCGCGGCACCAACCAAGTGGGAAGGCTCGACGGGATGTTGCCTCCTGATGACGCTGACGCACTCGACTGGCTCGCCTTCGAGCAGGCGGGTGTGCTGACGACCGCGCAGCTCTCCGGGCTCGTCACCGAGGGGACGGTCCGGGGCCGGATTCGCTCCGGACGCTGGCGGTCGGTCTGTCAGGGGATCGTGCTGGCCGGTAATGGTCGACTCACCCGCGACCAGCAACTGTGGGTGGCGGTGCTTGCGGCCGGTCCGGGAGCGGTCCTGGCCGGGGTGACCGCGGCTGCCGAGGCGGGCGTACGGGGACTGCGGCGCGAACCACTGCACGTGCTGGTGCCGGCCGAGCGTCGCGCCGCGCGGACCGCCCTGCGTCGGCTGCCCATCGACATGCCCGCGGTGCTGGTCCATCGCACGTCGGTGCTGCCGGACGGGCATGTTCAGCTCGCCCGTCCGCCACGCACGACGACGGCCCGCTCCCTGGTGGACGCGGCCGGGTGGGCGGGCGGCGTCGACGAGGCGCAGGGGTTGTTGGCCGCCGGATGCCAGCAGCGTCGCGTGCTACCCGAGGAACTGGATGCCGTGCTCGACGTCCTGCCCCGGGCACCTCGCCGACGGCTGATCCGGCAGGCCGTCGCCGACATCGCCGGCGGTGCGCAGGCGCTCTCCGAGATCAATTTTGTACGGCTGTGCCGGCGGCACCGGCTGCCCGCGCCGGACCTGCAACGACACCGCGTCGACGCGGCGGGCCGCAACCGCTGGTTGGACGCGTACTGGCACGAGTGGCGGGTGCAGGTGGAGATCGACGGCGCGCACCACATGGACGCCCGGCAGTGGGCGGCGGACATGCGCCGGCAGAACGACGTATGGACCAGCGGTGACCGTATCCTGCGCTTCCCCGCCTGGCTGGTCCGCGCCCGCCCCGACGAGGTCGCCGACACCGTTCGACGGGCGCTGGTCGCGGCCGGCTGGAGCCCGACCGGCGCGGCGCGACGGTCGCCGGAACAAGCCCGATGATGCCTACGGTTTGCGGGCCACGCCGCTGTAGCCGGTGCGGGCCACCTCGGCGTCGACGGTGGCGGGCGGCTCGGGGTACGGCCACATGTTGACCAGACCGGGCGACTCGAGGACGAAGTCGCCGAAGAACCGGGTGACGTCGGCGTGGCCGCGCGGTACGAACGGCGTGTTCGCGCGGGCGTAGATCGCCGAGATGCGGGCCATCAGGTCGGGGTGCACGTCGGTGCTGGCGTGGGACAGCGCCAGGTAGCTGCCGGGGGCGAGCGCGTCGCGGTAGGTCGCCACGATGTGGTGCGGGACCTGCTCGTCGGGCACCAGGTGCAGCACGAACATCATGAGGACCGCGACCGGGCTGTCGAAGTCGATGGCGGCGGCGACCTCCGGATGGGAAAGCACCTCGGCGGGTCGGCACAGGTCGGCCTGCACGACCGACACCGTCGCCGCGTCGGCGAGCAGGGCACGCCCGTGGGCGCACACCACCGGGTCGTTGTCGACGTAGACGACGCGTACGCCCGGGTCGATGCGGTGGGCGATCTCGTGCACGTTGTCCCGGGTCGGCAGCCCGGAACCGAGGTCCAGGATCTGCCGGACGCCCTTCTCCTCGACGAGGTGGCGGACCGTACGGGCGATCAGGTCGCGGCCCTGCCGGGCGGCCTCGGGCATCCACGGCGCGACCTGCAACACCATCTCGGCGGCGGCCCGGTCGGCGGCGAAGTTGTCCTTGCCGCCGAGGTAGTAGTCGAACATCCGCGCCGCGTTCGGCCGGTCGGTCTGCAGGCTCAGCCTGGGCTCCGACTGCGTCATGGCCGACCACCTCTCCCCGCCGAGCCCGCAGCATACCGTCCACGATGGTCGATCACGGACCCCCGGAGTCGGCACGAGCGTGATGCCTGTGGGTCATCTGGACAACTCACAGGCATCACGATCGTCGACGGGCGCGGTCAGCCGCTCGCGCAGATGGCGCCGTTGAGGGTGAACGCGGTCGGCAGGACGTTCGGCCCGCTGTACGCGCCGACGAAGCCGGCGCTGACGCTCGCGCCCGGGGCGATCTGCCGGTTGTCGTCGGTCGGGGTGACGCGCACGGCCCTGCCGACCTGCTCCCAGGTGGCGCTCCAGCCACTGCTCACCTGCTGCCACCCGGTCGGCCAGGTCCAGGTGAGCGTCCAGCCGGTGATGGGTTTCGTCCCGTTGTTGGTGATCTCGACGCCCCCGATGTAGCCGTTGCCCCAGTCGTTGCTGGCGGTGAAGCGGACCGTGCACGCGCTGGTCGCCGGGCTGCCGGTGGCGAACGTCAACGGCGGTGAGGCCCAGGACACCCGGCCGGCCGTGTCGCGGGCCAGCACGTTGACTGTGTACCTGCTGCCCGGCACCAGGTTGCCGACCGTGAACGACGTCGTCGCCGTCTCGCCGAACTGCTCGCTGACCGCGCCGTTCTGCCGGTACACCTCGTACTTGGCGATCGGGCTGCTGCCGGCGGTGGCCGCCGGCCAGGTGATCGTCGCGCCCCGGTCGGTGACGCCGCTGGCGGTGGGCTGGCCCGGGGCCGACGGCCGCCCGGCGGTCGCGCCGGCCGGGCGCAGCACGAGCGTCGTCAACGAGTACGGCGGCAGCGTCCGGCTGATCGCCGAGCCGGACTGGCCGGTGGCGATGCCCGTCGCGCCGTTGGTGAGGGTGGACACCGTCGGCGCGGCTGTCGACGGTGTGAACCCGGCGTAGTCGATGGCGACGTCGTGGGCCGCGTCCGGGTCCTTGTTGATCAGCAGCACGGCCAGGTCCCCGTTGGTCCGGCGGACGGCGTGCGCGCTGACCAGGGGCTCGTCGGTGCCGGCGCGGATGAACTGGTCGCCGGTCTTCGCGAAGAGCTTCATCATCGTCAGCGCGTGGTACGGCGCGAACGGCGTGTTCAACGGCGGCTCGCACACCGAGCCGTCGGCGGTGCAGGTGCCGCTGGACAGCATGCCGAAGTCGCCGTAGTCGGTCTGGCCCGCCACCTCGCTCACGGTGCCGATGCCGTTGTGCACGTTCCACCACTGGGCGGTGAACACGCCGTTCTCCAGCAGCCCGCTGTACGCGTCGGCGAGGAACAGCGCCCCGGGCTGGGTGTTCTGGCCGGCGCCGACGTTCAGCTCGGTGAAGCTGATGCCGATCCGGTCGGCGTTCGGGCCCGCGTACCGGCTGAGCTGCTGCCGGAGCAGGTACGTCGCGTCGGGGAGCTGGTTGGTGCGGGTGAGCGACTCGGCGGCGGTTCCACCCGGGTACCAGTGCACGTCCACGAAGTCGATCTTCGGGCCGGCGAGGGAGAGCACGGTCTGGTTCCAGGAGCCCGGGTCGCCGCCGGCGGTGATCCCGTCCGGCCAGTTGCCCGGCATGGTCAGCACCGCGCCGACCCTGATGCTCGGGTCGACCGCCTTCATCGCGTCGGCGTACTCGATCACCAGCCGCGCGTACTGGCTGGCGCTCTTGTCCGGGTGGTCGTCCGCCTCCCAGGCCGACCCGTAGAGCCCGTTGCCGTAGTTCTCGTTGCCGATCGTCCAGTACTTTGCGCCGTACCCCTTGGTCACGTTGGCGTAGCGCACCCAGTCGGCGGCCTCGGACGGCGTACCGGTGCCGTAGTTCGCGATGATCATCGGTTGGGCACCGACCCGCCTGACCGCCGCCATGAACGTGTCGAAGTCGGTGTTCGGGGCGACGTACCCGCCGGGTGCGGTGTGGTCCTTCCAGTGGTAGATGTCGGCGTACGAGCCGCCGGGATAGCGCATCATCTGCACGCCGGCGTCGCGCAGCAGGTCCGACGTCTCGGCGGTGCCCAGGTTCTGGTCCCAGATGGCGTGGTTGACGCCCAAGGCGGTGTCGGACACCCGCGCCAGTCCGGCGCGGGCGTTCACGGTCACGGCGACGGCGCCGGGGTCGGCCGCCGCCATCGCTGTCGGAGGGTGGATGCCGGAGAGTGCGCTCGCGGCGAGCAGCACGCCCGCCAGGAGCGCCGCGCGGCGGTTCGGTATCTGCATGGCTGGGTTCCTTCGGGAAACGACGGTGAGTCACCCGGCCGGCAGAAAGCGGCGCGGCGGCGGGCGGACTCGTGGACGGACAGGCCCCGGCGCCCCATCACTCAATCCCCGTCCTCCGGGATCCGTGGTCCGGTCCCGGCTGCCCAGTGGACGGGCGTCAGCCCCGCGCGCAGCAGGTTATCGACGGCCAAGAATGTCATGGTCGAATCGGGGATCTCAAGGGGACCCGCCCGAAGCAGGCGCTCCCACGACTGAAATGACGTCATACGTTACGTCTTGACGAACGACATGTTATCGCTCACAGTCGATGCGAGACGCCCAGCGTCAACGGCTCACCGGGAGAGCCGTCGCTGGTCAGGACGCCCGCCGGCAGGCGGGCGTCGCGACCGGACCGGTCAACAGCACGCGGGCGCGCGGAGTCCACCGCGCGTCACCCGC
>NZ_JBFAPG010000482.1:0-4804 GCF_040675595.1 Micromonospora sp. NPDC049580 | reverse complement strand
ACGTCGTGGCCGGCGGCGGCGAGGGCGACGGAGAGGGCGTGCACGTGTCGGCCGAGGCCGCCGACGAGCACCGGCGGGTACTCCCACGACAGCATGAGGATGCGACGGGTCTGCGGCGGTACCCCGGGGCCGGAATGCGCGGGCACGATCGCGCCGGGCTGCGCGGACGGGCCGGGCTGCGCGGGAAGCTGCGGCCGGGAGGTCAGGGTGGGCCGGTGGGCCCGGTCCTTGGTGGCAGCGAGCTGCTCATCGACCCGCAGGGTCGTCACATCAATCTCCGTCCATGCATGGTGGTGCGCGCCGGCGTCAGTGGCGGTGGAGTGAGAGGTGGAAAGGGTGGCCGAGGGCCGAGTGAGGTCGCGCGCGGGACGCGTGCCCCCCGACAAGCAAAAGGCATCGGGCCCCGGAACGCACCTTGAAAGCGTCCATGGTGACGGAGGACACCTGAGGGTGTAGCGCGCATCAGACAGGTGGATTCCGGTCGTCGCCTGAAAGGATGGATTGGCGCACCGGGGGGCAGGGCAATACCGGCGTGCGCGCGGGCGGGCTGTCGTCGGCGCGCTCGTGGCGCGGTGCGCACATGACCATGGTCTGAAGGAGCGACATGCAGGTCTGGCCGGGCGAGCGGTATCCCCTGGGCGCCACCTACGACGGGATGGGCACCAACTTCGCCATCTTCTCCGAGGTGGCCGAGCGGATCGAACTCTGCCTCTTCGACGAGTGGGACACCGGCGCCGAGCGCCGCGTCGAGCTGCGCGAGGTGGACGCCTACGTCTGGCACGCGTACCTGCCGGGCATCGAGCCGGGGCAGCGCTACGGCTACCGGGTGTACGGGCCGTACGACCCGGCGAACGGGCTGCGCTGCAACCCGCACAAGCTGCTGCTCGACCCGTACGCCAAGGCCATCGACGGTGACGTGACGTGGGACCCGGCGGTGTACGACTACGACATGGCCGACCCGGAGCGGATGAACGAGAGCGACTCGGCGCCGTTCATGCCGAAGTCGGTGGTGGTCAACCCGTACTTCGACTGGGGCAACGACAAGCCGCCGCGTACGCCGTACCACCACTCGGTGATCTACGAGGCGCACGTGCGCGGGCTGACCATGCGCCACCCGGACATCCCGGAGGAGCTGCGCGGCACGTACGCGGGCATCGCCTCCCCGCCGATGATCGAGCACCTGACCCGGCTCGGGGTGACGGCGATCGAGCTGATGCCGGTGCACGAGTTCGTGCACGACCACCGCCTCGTCGACCTGGGCCTGCGCAACTACTGGGGTTACAACACGATCGGCTTCTTCGCCCCGCACCACGGCTACTCGGCGCTGGGCCACCTCGGGCAGCAGGTGCAGGAGTTCCGGGGCATGGTCAAGGCGCTGCACGCGGCGGGCATCGAGGTCATCCTCGACGTGGTCTACAACCACACCGCCGAGGGCAACCACCTCGGGCCGACGCTGAGCTTCAAGGGCGTGGACGCGCCCAGCTACTACCGGCTCAGCGAGGAGGACCGGCGCTACTTCGTCGACTACACGGGCACCGGCAACAGCCTCAACGTCCGCAGCCCGCACTCGCTGCAACTGATCATGGATTCGCTGCGGTACTGGGTGACCGAGATGCACGTCGACGGCTTCCGGTTCGACCTGGCGGCCACCCTGGCCCGCGAGTTCTACGAGGTGGACCGGCTCTCGACCTTCTTCGAGGTGGTCCAGCAGGACCCGGTGGTCAGCCAGGTCAAGCTGATCGCCGAGCCGTGGGACGTCGGCCCCGGCGGCTACCAGGTGGGCAACTTCCCGCCGCTGTGGACCGAGTGGAACGGCAAGTACCGCGACACGGTGCGGGACTTCTGGCGCGGCGAGCCGGCCACCCTCGCCGAGTTCGCGTCGCGAATCTCCGGCTCGGCCGACCTCTACCAGGACGACGGCCGCCGCCCGTTCCACAGCATCAACTTCGTGACCGTCCACGACGGGTTCACGCTCACCGACCTGGTGTCGTACAACGACAAGCACAACGAGGCCAACGGCGAGGAGAACCGGGACGGCGAGAGCCACAACCGGTCCTGGAACTGCGGCGTGGAGGGCGACACCGACGACGACGCGGTGCTCGCCCTGCGGGCCAAGCAGCGGCGCAACTTCCTGGCCACGCTGATGCTCTCGCAGGGCGTGCCGATGATCGGCCACGGCGACGAGTTGGGCCGCACCCAGCACGGCAACAACAACGCCTACTGCCAGGACAGCGAGCTGGCCTGGATCGACTGGGACAACGTCGACGAACAGCTGCTGGACTTCGTCCGTACGCTCACCGAGTTCCGCAAGCGGCACCAGGTGTTCCGCCGCCGCCGGTTCTTCACCGGCCTGCCGGTGGGTGGGCGCGGCAGCGACGAGCCGCTTCCCGACCTGGCCTGGCACACCCCCGACGGGCGGGAGATGACCGGCGAGGACTGGGGCAACGACTTCGGCCGCTCGGTGGCGCTGTTCGTCAACGGTGAGGGCATCCGCGAGCGCGGCCAGTACGGCCAGAAACACCACGACGCCTCGTTCCTGCTCTGCTTCAACGCCCACGACGCGCCGCTGGACTTCACGATGCCCGGCAGCGAGTACGGCCAGAAGTGGGAACGGGTGATCAGCACTGCCGAACCCGAGCCCGACGACGCCACGGTGATCAGCGCGGGCGGCACCATCCGGGTGCCGGACCGCTCCCTGGTGGTGCTGGAAAGGACGATCTGACATGGCCGCCACCCCTCCGCAGGCCACCTACCGCGTCCAGGTCCGTCCCGGCTACGACCTGGACGCCACCGCCGGCATCCTCGACTACCTCGCCGACCTGGGCGTCAGCCACCTCTACAGCGCCCCCCTGCTGGCCGCGACGCCCGGTTCCGCGCACGGCTACGACGTCGTCGACCACCGGACGGTCAACCCGGAGCTGGGCGGGGAGGCCGCCCGGCAGCGGCTGCTGCGGGCACTGCGGGAGAAGCGGCTCGGCCTGGTCGTCGACATCGTGCCCAACCACGCCGGGGTCGCCGTGCCGCCGGCCAACCCGGCCTGGTGGGACGTGCTGCGCCGGGGGCGCGACTCGTCGTACGCCGACTGGTTCGACATCGACTGGGACCGGGGCCGGCTGCTGCTGCCGGTGCTGGCCGATGACCCGGCCGCCCTGGACGACCTGAAGCTCGTCGACGGCGAGCTGCGCTACCACGAGCACCGCTTCCCGGTCGCCGACGGCACCGGCGACGGCAGCGCACGCGAGGTGCACGACCGGCAGCACTATGAGCTGATCTCCTGGCGGCGCGGGGACGCCGAGCTGACGTACCGCCGGTTCTTCGCCATCGCGGGCCTGGCGGGCCTGCGCGTGGAGGACCCGGCGGTGTTCGCCGCCACCCACGAGCTGATCCTGCGCTGGGCCGCCGCGGGGGAGGTCGACGGCATCCGCGTCGACCACCCGGACGGCCTGCGCGACCCCGCCGGCTACCTCGCCCGGCTGCGCGAGGCCGCGCCGGCGGCCTGGCTCGTGGTGGAGAAGATCCTGGAGTACGGCGAGGAGCTGCCGGACTGGCCGGTGGACGGCACCACCGGCTACGACGCCCTCGCCGCGGTCAACGGCCTGTTCGTCGACCCGGACGCCGAGGGCGACTTCACGGCGCTCGACACCCGCCTCGCCGGGCACCACACCTCGTGGCAGGACCTGACCCACACCACGAAGCTGGCCGCCGCCACCACGCTGCTCGCCGCCGAGCTGACCCGGCTGGCCGCGCTCGCCCCCGAGGTGCCGGCCGAGCAGGCCCGCGCGGCGCTCGCCGAGCTGGCCGCTGCCTTCCCGGTCTACCGCGGCTACCCACCACACGGCGCCCGCTACCTGGCCGCCGCCCGCTCCGAGGCCGGCCGCCGCCGCCCCGACCTGACCGGCGCCCTGGACGCGGTCACTCGCCGACTGCGCGACCCCGACGACGAGCTGGCGATGCGTTTCCCGCAGCTCACCGGCGCGGTGATGGCCAAGGGCGTGGAGGACACCGCCTTCTACCGGTGGACCCGGTTCGTGGCCCTCAACGAGGTCGGCGGCAGCCCCGCCCACTTCGGCGTGCCGCCGGCGGAGTTCCACCGCTTCGCCGCCGCCCGGCAGGTCCGTTGGCCCGCCAGCATGACCACCCTCTCCACCCACGACACGAAGCGCGGCGAGGACGTCCGCGCCCGCCTCGCCGTGCTCAGCGAGCTGCCGGACCGCTGGGCCGAGCAGGTCGAGACCTGGATGGAGTACGCGCCGCTGCCCGACCCGTCGTTCGCCCACCTGCTCTGGCAGACCGCCGTCGGCGCGTGGCCGATCGAGCGGGAGCGGCTGCACGCGTACGCCGAGAAGGCCGCCCGGGAGGCCGCGGCCTCGACCAGTTGGGCGGACCCGGACCCGGTCTTCGAGCAGGCCATGCACGCGGTCATCGACCGGATGTACGACGACCCGGCCCTGCACGACGAGCTGACCGAACTCGCCGCCGCCATCACGCCCGCCGGCTGGTGCAACTCCCTCGGGCAGAAGCTGATCCAGCTCACCATGCCCGGCGTTCCGGACACCTACCAGGGCACCGAGCTGTGGGACAACTCCCTCGTCGACCCGGACAATCGCCGGCCGGTTGACTTCGACGTACGCCGGGAGATGCTGGCGCGGCTCGACGGCGGCTGGCGTCCCCCGGTCGACACCGACGGCGCGGCGAAGCTGCTCGTGGTGTCGCGGACGCTGCGGTTGCGGCGGGCGCACCCGGAGCTGTTCACCGGCTACCGGCCGGTGCCGGCGCACGGGCCGGCCGGTCGGCACGTGGTGGC
>NZ_JBFAPG010000481.1:0-4805 GCF_040675595.1 Micromonospora sp. NPDC049580 | reverse complement strand
CCGGCGTCGGTGCGGTCGCGGCGGCCGTCTCGGCGGCCTCGGCGCTCTCCCCGGCCGTCGCCGCGGCTCTCACCGCGTCGAGGGCCCCGACCGCCGCTGTCGCCCCGGCGGGAGCGGGTCGTCCCGCCCAGATCCTCTTCGATCTCGGCGGACAGCCCGGCCCGGGTGCGCTCGGCAGTGGGCAGGGTGCCGCTGACCTCGGTGGAGATGTGCAGGTCGGTGTAGAGGTGCGGCGACGTGTGGTACGTCTCCGGCGGCTCCGGCATCTCCAGACCGAGGGTCTTGTCGATGATCCGCCAGCGCGGCATGTCGTCCCAGTCGACGAAGGTCACCGCGACGCCGGTCGCCCCGGCCCGGCCGGTACGACCGATCCGGTGGGTGTAGGTGTCCTGGTCTTCCGGGCAGTCGTAGTTGATCACGTGGGTGACGCCGGTGACGTCGAGCCCACGGGCTGCCACGTCGGTGGCGACCAGGATGTCGATCTTGCCGGCGCGGAACGCCCGCAGCGCCCGCTCACGGGCGCCCTGGCCGAGGTCACCGTGCACCGCGGCGACCGCGAACCCGCGGAAGTCGAGATCCTCGGCGACCCGGTCGGCGGCCCGCTTGGTGCGGGTGAAGATCATGGTCAGCCCGCGACCCTCGGCCTGGAGGATGCGCGCCACCACCTCAACCTTGTTCATCGAGTGGGTGCGGTAGACCAACTGCTGGGTCTGCGGCGACGGCCCGGTCTCGGCGGTGTGCCCGGCGTGGATCGTCATCGGCTGGCGCAGGAAACGCCGGGACAGGGTGACGATCGGGTCCGGCATGGTCGCCGAGAACAGCATCGTCTGCCGGTCCTCCGGAAGCATCGCCAGGATCTTCTCGACGTCGTCGAGGAAGCCCAGGTCGAGCATCCGGTCGGCCTCGTCGAGGACGAGCGCGTGCACCCGGTCCAGTCGGAGGTGCTTCTGCTTCTGCAGGTCCATCAGTCGGCCCGGGGTGCCGACCAGAATCTCGACGCCCTTGCGCAGCGCGTCGATCTGGGGCTCGTACGCCACGCCACCGTAGATCGGCAGCACCCGGACGCCGCGCGTCCGGCCGGCGGCGGCCAGATCCTTGGCGACCTGGATGCCCAGCTCACGGGTGGGGACGACGACCAGCGCCTGGGGGACGCCGTCGCTGCCCTCGTTCGGCGCGAAGACCCGCTCCAGCAGCGGTACGCCGAAGCCGAGGGTCTTGCCGGTGCCGGTGGGCGCCTGGCCGATCAGGTCGACGCCGCGCAGCGCGATCGGGATCGCGTACTCCTGGATGGCGAACGCGCGGGTGATGCCGGCCGCGGCCAGCGCCTCGACGGTCTCCTCGCGGGCGCCGAGGGCGGCGAAGGTGGGAGCCTCGGGTCGAACCGGGGCGGTGGGGGCCAGTTCCTGGCCGTCCATCAGATCTTGAGTCAGCTCGCTCATGTGGATGTGGGGGTGCCCTCTCGTGGGTGCGCCCCGTCTCGTCCTCAGGGCGCGTTCGGTATGACGCGGGCCACACGGTCGGCGGCAGAGTGCCGAGCCGGACCGGGCCGCACGCGCGCCGCGGGCTGAGCTTTCGATCAGATCGGCGCCCACGGCAACTGCTCTATGCTACCTGAACAGGCAAGCTCACGTCCCGATTCCCGGTCGGCCAGCCGGCACGCGGGGCCATCGAATGTGACCTGCGCCACACTTCCTCGGGCGCTCGTCCGTGCCCCGCACGGGCCACCCGGCGCCCGTCCCGCACGGTAGCCTGCGCTCGTGTCCGCGCCGACCACCCCCGGTCCCGCCGTCGCCGACCTGCTGGGCCTGGTCGCCTTCGGTGAGCTGCTCGCCTTCGAACGCATGGCCGGTGACGCGCGACTCGCCCCCGACCTGCACCGACGTGCCGCGTTGAACCAGATGGCCGCGGCCGAGATCGGCAACTACCGCCGGCTCGCCGACCGGCTCACCGCGCTGGGTGTGCCGCCGGAGGAGGCGATGACGCCGTACGTGCAGCCGTTGCAGGCGTACCACGACTCCACCGAGCCGCGGGACTGGGCGGAGGTGGTCACCAAGGCGTACGTGGGCGACGCGATCACCGACGACTTCATCCGGGAGATCGCCGACGCGCTGGACGAGCCCGACCGGGCGCTGGTGCTGGACGTGCTGCACGACTCCCGGTACGCGGAGTTCGCCGTCGCCGAGATCCGGCTGGCCGTCGCCGCCGATCCCCGGGTGGCCGGTCGGCTCTCCATGTGGGCCCGGCGGCTGGTCGGCGAGGCGTTGTCCCAGGCCGGCCGCGTCGCCGCCGAACGGGCCGCACTCACCGCGCTGATCGCGCGGGGCGACCGGGTCGACGTGCCGGGGCTGTTCGGGAGGCTCACCGCCGCACACACCGCGCGAATGGCGGTCGCCGGACTGAACAACTGACCGCCACCCGTCGGGCGCGGAACCGGCCCGCGGCAGGTGGCCTGGAAACGCCTACCTGCCGCGACGGCCGGACCGGTCAGCGAACGGTGAAACCGACCGCTCGGGGGGACGCCTCGGCGATCTCGACGTAGGCGACCTTCTCGACCGGAACGATGACCCGCCGGCCCTTCTCGTCGGTCAGGGAGAGCGTGCCGCCGTTGCCGGCGAAGGCGTCGGTCACGATCTGCTCGATCTCGGCCGGCGACTGCGCGCTGTCCAGAACCAGCTCGCGCGGCGCGTACTGCACGCCGATCTTGACCTCCACTGTGCCTCCTCAACTGGGGCGATAACCGCCCTGCGAAGGCTATCCGATCACGGGGTCGGCGGTCAGGCTGACTCACCTTGCAGCGGGAAGCTCGCGATGCCCCGCCAGGACAACGCCGCCACCAGAGCCTCGGCCTCCGCCTTCGGCACCTGCCGGCCACCGGCCAGCCAGAACTGCGCGGCGGTCTCCGCCGCGCCGACCAGCCCGGAGGCGAGCAACTCGGCGTGCGACCGGCTCACGCCGGTGTCCGAGATGATGGTGTCGGTGATCGCCGCGATGCAGCCCTGCTCGACCCGCTCCACCCGCTGCCGCACCGCCGGGTCGTTGCGCAGGTCCGACTCGAAGACGAGGCGGAACGCCTCGCTCTCGTGATCGACGAAGTCGAAGTACGCGCGCACCGACGCGCTGACCCGCTCCTTGTTGTCGCTGGTGCCGCGCATCGCCTCGTGCACCTGAGCGACGATGGCGTCACAGTGCGTGTCCAACAGGGCCAGGTAGAGGTCCATCTTTCCCGGGAAGTGTTGGTAGAGCACCGGCTTGGAAACCCCGGCCCGCTCGGCGATGTCGTCCATCGCCGCGGCGTGGTAGCCCTGCGCGACGAATACCTCCTGCGCCGCCGCGAGCAGCTGCTTACGGCGCGCGGAGCGGGGCAGGCGGGTGGGCCTGCCAGCAGTCTGTGCGCCGTTCCCCACAGCGGTCATGGGATCCTCCGAGTTCTCCGTACGGGCCGGCATTTCCCCCCCAGACCGGGGCGGCCCTCGACCGCGTCGTGGAAATGGCCCGCCGCTGTAACTTATCGCCACTCTCCCCACACGGTAGCCTCAGCGAGGGCGACCAAGGAGCGCGCGGTGAGTGAAACAGGGCAACCCGGAGCCGCCACCCCGGGAGAGCACGGTGACGGAACGGGTCAGCACGACGACCCGGGCCGCTCCGGCAGCGGGTGGGCGCCCTCGACGGGCGGGTGGTCCCCGTCTGTCGAGCGCGAGGCGGCCGGGGAGCAGGCACCACCGTGGCAGCGACCCCCCGCGTCCGGTTGGCGCGCCTCCTCCACCAGGCACGGCGATCTGCCCGCGCCTCTGCCCGGACTGACCGGTGACTCCGAGCGGCCGGCCCGGGTCAACGGCCACCACACCAACGGTGTCCACCACGACGAGGCCGAGATCAACAGCGACAGCAGCGGCGACAGCGAGATCAACGGCGTCCGCCACGGCGATGCGGAGATCAACGGCGTCGCGCACCTCAACGGTGGGGCCTCGTCGGGCCGCCAGACGCCGGTGAGCGCGCCGCCCGGGCGGACCGCCGAGGACCGGCCCGACGTGGGCGGGGGCCGGCTGGTGGTGCCCGCCCAGCGTCCCGCGCCGGCCGCGGAGCCGGGGGCGGGGGAGGCCGACACCGGCCCGCCCCGGCACTCCACCACAGACCCTGCCGCGCCGCGCAGCGTCCGCTGGGCCGACCCCGGTCTGCCCAGCACGGCGCCAGCCGCCATCCAGGTGCCGCCCGTCGGCACGGCGGCCTCGGGTTTCGAGGTTCCGCCCGGTCTCCGCGCGCCCACCGGCGAACGGCCGGCCGTCGACGATCAACCGGCCGTTTCCCGCGGTTGGCAGGTCCCGCCCGCAGCCGAGGCATCGGCCGAGTCGGGGCGTGCCACCGGGCGAGGCGACGACTCCGAGCCGGAGCGCCCCACCGGGGACACGCACCGAGCGGGCGAGTCTCCTTCCATCGAGCCGGACTGGTCCGGGCCCAATTGGAACCGCCCGAGCTGGGGCAGTGGGTGGGCGCCGCCCTGGTCCCGCCAGGACGGCGAGCCGGCCGGCCGACCGGCGCGGGACGAGTCCACGCCGGGCTGGGTCGCCGAGCCCCACCTGCCGTACGAGCCGGTGCGCGCCGAGCCGACCCGTCCGTACGAGCCGGTGCCCGCCGAGCCGCCCCGCGCGTACGACGTCACCCGGGACGCCCCCCAGGCCGAGGCGGACGCCGACCGCCGCACGCCCACGCGCCCGTCCTGGGCCGGTGAACGTCCGGCCGCGATTCCGACCAGCGTGCCTCCGGACGTTTCCCGGCCCGAGCCGGCCGAGCGGCCCTCCTGGGCCGGT
>NZ_JBFAPG010000480.1:0-4807 GCF_040675595.1 Micromonospora sp. NPDC049580 | reverse complement strand
AGCCGGTGAGCAGCAGCGGGGAGCTGCAGTCCGGGGCGTACGGGGTGGCCGCGCCGGTGCTCGGCGTACCAGGTCTGGAGGCCAGCGTCGGGGTGCCCTCGCCGTCGACCAGCGCGACCAGCCCGTAGCGGCGCGGCTGCGGCTGCATCGCGTCGGGCAGCAGAGCGGCGAGCTGGCGCAGCCGCGGGTGCGGCAGCAGCCGTTCGGCGATGGGCACCCGGGGGCTGGGCAGGGCGATCCAGTACGTCCCGTCGCCCACCGCGGAGAGATTGTCCGGGTACGCGGGCAGGTCGGCGAGCACCCGCACCCCGCCGCGCAACTCCACGCGGAGCAGCCGGTGGGTGGTGGTCTCGACCAGCATCAGCGCCGACTCGTCGGGGGTCAGCGCGATCCCGTTGGGGAAGTACAGCCCGTCGGCCACCACCTCGGTGCGTCCACTGCCCGGGTGGTGGGCCAGCACACGGCCGTTGGGGCGGTGCTCCAGCAGGTCCCGCTTCCAGTGCGAGACCGGGAACCGGTCCGACGAGTCGGTGAAGTAGACGGTGCCGTCGCGGGCCACCGTCGCGTTGTTGGCCAGGTGCACCGGCGGCGCCGTGCCGGTCAGCTCGCGGACCGCCCCGTCCGGCGTGACCCGCAGCAACCCGCGGTACGCGTCGCACACGATGAGCGCCTCCCCGGACGGATCCGCCTCGATGCCGAGCGGCCGGCCGCCGGTCTCGGCCAGCAGCCGGGGTCGGGTGCCGGCCGGCGCGTCGGCCGGCCACCACCAGATGTTGCCGTCCTCGTCGCCGCTGATGACCCGGCCGCTCGGGTCGACAAGCACGTCCTCCGGCCCGACGGCCCCCGGGGGGAGGGGCAGGAGGTCGACCTGGTCGAGCCGGCGGTCCGTGGCCGCCCACACGCCGTTGAGCGGAGGCGGGACGGTGGCCGGTTCGCGGACGGGACGGATCAGCCGTGGCGGCCGGGGCCGGGGGATCACCATCGGGTCATTCTCCACCGCCGATGCCCTGTCGACCTGGAGCGCCGTGCACGCGGCGCGGCACCTGGCCGTTCGGCCGACCGCGAGGGCCCTGGCCTCCACCCCTAGGGGGATGAGGGGCACATCGGGGGATGACCCTGGGCGTACCCGGGATCACTCCGCGGAGGGGCGAAACTGTCGGTGGTGGGGGCTAGATTTCACCTCATGGAAGAGCGCAGCGACCGGATCGACGTGCAGGTCATCGTGGGTGACCAGGTGGTCCAGGTGCGGGTGGCCGGCGAGGTCGACATCGCCACCGTTGCCGCCTTCCGGTCCGCTCTGTGGTCCGCGCCGGCACGGCCGGTCGTGCAGCTGGAGATGTCCGGGCTGCGCCTGCTCTCCGCGGCCGGGGTGCGCGCGTTGCTCGCCGCGCACCTGCGTGTCCGGGCCCGGGGCGGCGAGCTGGTCCTGGTCGATCCCACCCCGGTGGTGGCCCGGGTGCTGCGCGCCACCGGCCTGCACCGGGTGATGCCGATCCTCGAGCCCGGCCGGGTGGTCGAGGCCGCCCGTCGTCCGGTGCCAGCCGATCTGGTCGAGGCCGCCCGTCGTCCGCCGGCCGCGGCCGGCGGCCTGGTGCTGGCCGCCTGACGCTGACCGCGGTGTGAGCAGGGGCCCCGTCCGAAACGCGGACGTGCGCACGCCGACCAGCGGTCCGACGCCGGCAGCGGGCGCGCTCAGGGGCCGCCCGGCATCGGGCCGAACGACCCCTGCCACGTTCGATCAGCCCACGCCGAGCAGGTCGACGACGAAGATCAGCGTCTCGCCCGGCTTGATGACGCCGGCAGCGCCGCGGTCGCCGTACCCCAGGTGCGGCGGGATGGTGAGGCGGCGACGGCCGCCGACGCGCATCCCCGCCACGCCCTGGTCCCAGCCGGCGATGACCTGACCGCCGCCGAGCGGGAACTCGAACGCCTCGCCCCGGTTCCAGGACGAGTCGAACTCGCCGCCGGTGGAGTGGGACACGCCGACGTAGTGAACGCTGACCAACTGACCCGGCTCGGCCTGCGGGCCGTCGCCCACGGTGATGTCCTCGATCACGAGGTCGGCCGGCGGCGCACCCTCGATCGGACCCACCTCGGGCTTGCCCGATCGGGCGCCTGCTGCCTGGTTCATGCGGGGATCTCCTGCCGTGTTGGGTGATGTGTCCGGTCACCGTCGATCCTGCCGGATAGCGCGTCACCGATGTGCGGCGGACCCGCCACCTGCCCCGACGCGCCCGGACCCGACCCCGGATCACCGAACTGGGGTACGCGTCTCGGCGGGCGTCACGGGTGGTGCCGCCCGCCGTGCGACGGTGCGGTGGTGCTCACCGCAGCCAGGGCACCCGCGCGACGATCGGCAGCTTCGCCCAGAGCTTCCCGAGGCCCCAGGTGTCGCCGGCGTCGACCAGCGCCAGGACCGCGAGCACCGCGGCGTAGATCAGGTGGTCGTCCATGAAGAGGTTGTTCTCCGGAGGCAGGACGGCGGTCCACATGAGGACCAGCAGCAGCCCACCGGCCACGGCCGCGACCCGCATGCCGACGCCGAGCAGGAGCGCGATGCCGATCCCGGCGAGGCCGGCCATGAACAGCCAGTCGGCCCAGGCGGCGCCGGCGATGCCGGTGTAGACGTCCTTGAACGGGCCGGCGACCCCGAAGGTGAGGAAGCCCTTGGTGGGGCTGCCCCCGTTGATCCAGGCGTTCTTCGACCCGGTCTCGTGGCCGAGGCCGAACAGCTTGTCGAGGAAGGCCCAGAGGAAGATCCAGCCGAGCGCCATCCGGGTGCCGGCCAGGACGTACCGGGTGGCCTTCTCTCGGGTGGTGCCGGTCGCCGGAGCGGTGGTCTCGGCGGTGGTCCGCTCGATCGTCGCGGTCATGGTGTCCACGTCCCTTCTCTGCCTCGCACCGCGCTTCCCGGTGGCATCTCCATCAGACGCTCGCGGCGGCGCCCTCGGCAGGGCCGACGGACCGCACCGGCCCGGGACCTTGGACCCCCAACGGCCCTGCTGTTCGGGGTGGTCGTCTGGTGCGGCCTCGGCGGCGACCGGCTCAGGGGCGGGCCGGCGCGATCCGGGCCGTCACGTCGAGGTGTGCGGGTTGGCAGCCGGCCGTCGTGGCGAATCGGCGGACCGACTCGTGGACGTGCTCGCGGACTCCGGCGGCGCGGGCGTCGCTGGTCAGGTCCACCCGGACCCACACGTCGGGGCGCGGTGGCGTGCCGGTGAGCACCACCCGGGCCCGGTGCACCCCGGGCGCGCGCAGCAGGTCCCGTTCCAGCGCGCGTACGAGCACCTCGCTGGCCATTCGGGTGCGACCGGGCAGGCGTCCGGGGCGGCTCAGCGTGCCCCGCAGGGCCCGGTCGGGTCGGCGTAGCGCCCGGTGCAGCAGGCGCTGACCGGCGACGGCGGTCAGCAGCCCGGCCACCGCCGCGGCCAGGGTGCTCCAGGGCGTCGCGAGCCGCCACGCGTCCACCAGCCCGCCGCCGAGCAGGACCGCGTCGGGGTCGCCGAACGGCAGCGTGCCGGAACTGGCTGCCAGCGCGGTCGCACCGCCGGCGACCAGCAGCAGCGCGACGATCGTCCACAGCAGGCGGTGCGCGGCATCGGTCATGCCGGCCGCCGGCGGGGCAGCAGCCGGACGTCGACGCGGTCGGCGCGTGGCGAGGCGAGCTGACGCAGCTCCTGGCGCACGGCGAATTCGACCTCGGCACGGGCCGCCGGGTCGCCGGTGGCGCGCAACCGGGGTCGCCACCGGTCGCCGTGACGCCGGACCCGCACCCGGGTTCCGCGTACGCCCGGCACGGTGTCCGCCGCGTCGGTCAGCCGGCGTTCCACGCACCGCCGGTGCAGGTGCCAGCCGTCGCGCGGGTCGACTCGCAGTCGGACCGGCGTCCACCGGCGCAGTTGGGCGGTCAGGACGAGCAGGCCCAGCAGTGCGGCGGCGGCGGCCGCTGCCCGTACGCCGGGATCGTGCCACCGGGTGGTGGTCAGCGCGCCGTACCACCCGGGGCGGATGAGCAGCGGCGTCGGGCGACCCAGCGTGACCAGCAGCGCCTGCGCGGCCAGCAGGACGCCGCCGGCGAGCAGGGCGACGGCCAGCAGCGCGGACGCCACCCGGTTGGCGGTCGCCGTGGTCAGCTCGGGGCGTGCGACCGGTCGGTGCGGCGGGACGTCGTCGGCCGAGCCGGTCACCACCAGGTCCCGCACCGTGATCGTCACCGCTGCCACCGCGCGGCCGGTGCCGGCGAGCACCTGCTCGGCGACCGCCCGGCGGACCGCGTCGGCGACGGCGGGCACGCGGTGGCCGTACTCGATGATGAGGTTCAGGTCGAGGCCCACGGACCGGTCGCCCACGCGGACGGTTGCCGGGCGGACGTCGGACACGCCCGGCACCCGTCCGGCCGCGTCGGCCGCGATCCGCCCGACCTGGGCCGCGCCGGTTTCGCCGGCCGGCGGCTGCGCGGCGAGGCGCGGCCCGCCGCCGGTCGGGTCGGCGCTCGGGGTGGAACGGGTGGGGGTGGGGCGCGGGGGAAGTCTGTGGTGTCGTCCCGCTCGGTCGGCGTTCGGTCGGCGGCGGATGGTCGGATCACCGGCGGGGCGCGGCTGGCGAGGTCGACGCGGGCGCTCCCCCCGGGGTCGGCGAGGACCCGGCCCGCTCGCGGCGAGGGTGCCGAACTGCTGACGCGACATGCGCTGACCTCCCAGCCGGTCCGCTACGGGCGACCTCGCTGGATACACCTCGCCGGGCGTCCTGGAACACGACCCGGATGTGATCCAGGTCACAGGTGCCTGTCGAGGGCCTGGTCATGGGC
>NZ_JBFAPG010000479.1:0-4822 GCF_040675595.1 Micromonospora sp. NPDC049580 | reverse complement strand
CGACTGCGGGGCCTCCTCGGCCGGGGCGAGCGCCTCGACCTTGTCCTGCTGCGCGGCCTTGCGGGCGGCGGTCTTCTTGTTCACCTTCGGCTCGGCGACCTGAAGCTCCTCCACCAGCTCGATGATGGCCATCGGCGCGTTGTCACCCTTGCGCGGACCGGTCTTCACGATCCGGGTGTAACCGCCGGGGCGGTTGGAGTACCGGGGCGCGATCTGGTCGAACAGGGCGTAGACAACGTCCTTGTCCTTGACGACACCCAGCACCCGCCGCCGCGAGGCGAGGTCACCGCGCTTGGCCTTGGTGATGAGCTGCTCGGCCAGCGGACGCAGCCGGCGGGCCTTCGTCTCGGTGGTCTGGATCTTGCCGTGCTGGAACAGCGCGGTCGCCAGGTTGGCGAGCATCAGCCGCTCGTGCGAGGGGCTGCCGCCGAGGCGGGGGCCCTTGGTGGGCGTGGGCATTTTTGGTGCTCCTCAGTTGTGGCGGCAGCGCGGACTAGAGCTGCTCGGTCTCGCGGTAGTCGTCGGTGTCGTAGTCGGCCTCGCCGAAGGTGTCCACGACGTGCGCCGGGTCGAAGTTCGGAGCCGAGTCCTTCAGCCCGAGACCCATCCCGGCGAGCTTCATCTTGACCTCGTCGATCGACTTCTGACCGAAGTTGCGGATGTCGAGGAGGTCGGCCTCGGTACGCCCGATGAGCTCACCAACGGAGTTGATGCCCTCGCGCTTGAGGCAGTTGTAGGAGCGGACGGTGAGGTCCAGCTCCTCGATCGGCAGAGCGAGGTCCGCCGCCAGCTGGGCGTCCTGCGGGGACGGCCCGATGTCGATGCCCTCGGCGGTCTCGTCCAGCTCCCGGGCCAGCCCGAACAGCTCCACAAGCGTCGAACCGGCGGAGGCCAGCGCGGTACGCGGGCCCATCGACGGCTTGGTCTCGACGTCGATGATGAGCCGGTCGAAGTCGGTGCGCTGCTCGACGCGGGTCGCCTCGACGCGGTAGGTCACCTTCAGCACCGGCGAGTAGATCGAGTCGACCGGGATGCGGCCGATCTCGGCGCCGGACTGCTTGTTCTGTGCAGCCGTCACGTAGCCCCGGCCCCGCTCGACGGTCAGCTCCATGTCGAGCCGGCCCTTGCCGTTGAGGGTCGCGAGCTTGAGGTCCGGGTTGTGCACCGAGACGCCGGCCGGGGGCTGGATGTCGCCCGCCGTCACGTCGCCCGGGCCCTGCTTGCGCAGGTACATGCTGACCGGCTCGTCGTGCTCGGAGCTGACGCACAGCTCCTTGATGTTCATGACGAGCTCGACCACGTCCTCCTTGACACCGGGGATCGTGGTGAACTCGTGCAGCACGCCGTCGATCTTGATCGAGGTGACCGCCGCACCCGGGATCGACGACAGCAGCGTGCGCCGCAGCGAGTTGCCCAGGGTGTAGCCGAAGCCCGGTTCGAGCGGCTCGATGGCGAACCGCGACCGGGTCTCGTTGATCGACTCCTCGGAGAGGGAGGGTCGCTGGCTGATGAGCATGTTGTCTCTTCTCTTTCAGGACGCCCGCTATTTGACGTCCACGACACAAACTGTTCCGGTGGCCCGCCCCGAAGGGCGGGCCACCGCAACGAGCCCGACTACTTGGAGTAGAGCTCGACGATCAACTGCTCCTGGACCTGCGTGTCGATGACCTGCCGGGCCGGGAGGGAGTGCACGAGCACCTTCATCTGGCTGGGGATTGCCTCCAGCCAGGCCGGCACCGTCTTCGAACCGGCCTGAGCCTGCGCCACCACGAACGGGGTGAGCTCCTTGCTCTTGCCCCGGACCTCGATGATGTCGTGCTCCTTGACGCGGTACGACGGGATGTCGACCTTCTTGCCGTTCACCATGAAGTGACCGTGCTTGACCAGCTGGCGGGCCATGTCCCGCGAGTGGGCGTAGCCGGCCCGGTAAACGACGTTGTCCAGCCGCGACTCGAGGATCTGCAGGAGGACCTCACCGGTCTTGGCCTGCTTGCCAACGGCTTCCTCGTAGTAGCCACGGAACTGCTTCTCCAGCACGCCGTAGACGCGGCGGGCCTTCTGCTTCTCGCGGAGCTGGAGCAGGTACTCCGTCTCCTTGGTGCGGCCGCGGCCGTGCTGCCCGGGCGGGAACGGCCGGGACTCGAACGGGCACTTCGGGCCATCGCACTTGCTGCCCTTGAGGAACAGCTTCATCTTCTCCCGCCGGCAACGGCGGCAGTCAGCACCGGTGTAACGAGCCATCTCTCTCTACCTCTCAGACCCGACGACGCTTAGGCGGACGGCATCCGTTGTGCGGCTGCGGGGTGACGTCGGCGATCTGGCCGACCTCCAGCCCGACGGCCTGCAGCGAACGGATCGCGGTCTCCCGGCCGGAGCCGGGGCCCTTGACGAACACGTCGACCTTGCGCATGCCGTGCTCCATGGCCCGACGCGCGGCGGCCTCGGCGGCCAGCTGCGCGGCGAACGGAGTCGACTTGCGGGAGCCCTTGAAGCCCACCTGGCCCGCGGAGGCCCAGGAGATGACCGCACCGGTCGGGTCCGTGATGGACACGATGGTGTTGTTGAAGGTGCTCTTGATGTGCGCCTGCCCGTGGGCGACGTTCTTGCGTTCCTTGCGCCGGACCTTCTTGACAGCGGCTCCGGCACGAGCCTTCGGTGGCATAAGTCTGTGCGCTCCTAGTTGACTTTCCGGATTGGGTTGCGGCCCGCCCTACCTCGGCGGCGGCCGACCCCGTCATCCGGTTAAGAACTACTTCTTGCCGGGCTTCTTCTTGCCGGCGACGGTCCGCTTCGGGCCCTTGCGGGTCCGTGCATTGGTCTTGGTCCGCTGGCCACGCACGGGTAGGCCCCGGCGGTGCCGGATGCCGGCGTAGCAGCCGATCTCGACCTTGCGGCGGATGTCAGCGGCGACCTCGCGGCGCAGGTCGCCTTCAACCTTGTAGTTGCCCTCGATGTGGTCGCGGAGCTGCACGAGCTCCTCGTCCGTGAGGTCCCGAGCGCGCTTGTCCGGCGAGATGCCGGTGGCGGCGAGTGTCTCCAGGGCGCGGGTGCGACCGACCCCGAAGATGTAGGTGAGCGCGATCTCCATCCGCTTCTCGCGGGGGAGATCCACGCCGACTAGACGTGCCATGTGCGGGCGTACTCCTCGTGATGTGTGGCGGAGGTGTGGACCCGTCCCACCCCGCTACCGGCCGTCCCGTCTTTCCGACGCTGTCAGCGCCGGCGACCGGGATCGGTCGCTGCCCGAGCGGGCCCCGGCCTCCGACCGGGGGTCAGCCACGAAGAAGTACGTCTCGCGGCTGGGACGAGCATGTGTGATGTGTGTGTCGCTGAGGAACTGCCCGGACCAACGCCACCCGGCCGTGTTCCGACCGGACGGGCTGAGTCAGCCCTGGCGCTGCTTGTGGCGCGGGTCGCTGCAGATGACCATGACCCGGCCGTGCCGGCGGATAACCCGGCACTTGTTGCAGATCCTCTTGACGCTCGGCTTGACCTTCACGGTTGCCTTACTTCCCATCTGGCCCGGGGACGCGCGATGCGCGAGACCGGACGTCGAAGACGGACACGGGACTTCCCGGCCGACGTCAGGACTACTTGTAGCGGTAGACGATGCGCCCGCGGGTCAGGTCGTACGGCGAGAGTTCGACGACGACCCGGTCCTCCGGCAGGATGCGGATGTAGTGCTGCCGCATCTTGCCGCTGATGTGAGCCAACACCTTGTGGCCGTTCGCGAGCTCCACCCGGAACATGGCGTTCGGCAGGGGCTCGATGACCCGACCCTCGATCTCAATGGCTCCGTCTTTTTTCGGCATGTCCTCCGCTGTCCTGACGTCGATTGCTCCGGGCGGCCCACAACGTCTTACACGGGAAACTGACCAAGATCAGAAGCCCGCGCCAGCCGCGGCTCCAGGTCCCACCGAAGCGCAGGGTGGGCATGCCGGAGTGGACGCTGTGCGCCGAACAGAAAGTGTACGCCGGCCTGCGCGCCGTCGCCAAACCGGCCACCCACCGCAGCCTCGCGTCGGCCCCCGCTCCCCCACCCGGCCCTCGGATGATCTTCGCGGAGCCGCGCCCCACCGAATATCGATCATGAGGTTGTCGAGGCGAAACACCGCGATCGACGACACCAAGTCCATGATCATCGGGGTGGGTCAGGTTTCAGGCCCGGGGTCTTCCGGCCCGTCGGTGCGCAGCTCCCGGCGGCGCTCACGCTTGGCTCGCTTGCGCTCACGCCGGCGCTCCCGCTCGATCGCCTGCCGGCGCGGCTCTCCCCCGGCCAGCCCGCCGACTGTCCGGAGCAGCAGCACCACGCCCCAGGGCCCGGCCACCCACGCCGGCCAGAAGTAGAGCAGTTCCTGGCTCAGCAGCGAGGTCACGCCCCAGATGGTCACCACGATGGCGATCACCCTCGCGTACGGCAGCCAGACCTCGGCCAGCCAACGATTGACGTGGCCGTGCGCGAGCGGGCCGACGGGCGGCTCAGCCGGCGCGCTGGCCGGCCGCAGGGCCGAATGCTCCGGGGGCGTGACCGGGGGTAGATCGGTGAGCAGGGCGTCCAGCTCGGCGTACGTGCGCGCCGCGTAGGCCCGCTGCACCCGCTCGTCGTACTCGTGCAGGTCCAACCGCCCCTCGCCGAGGGCGGCCCGTAGCCGGTCGGCAACCACCTCGCGGTCCGCGTCCGCGGCTCGCATCCCGTCGCGCCCGTCCATGCCGGCAAGCATGCCACCGCCACGCCAGTCAGCCCGACCTCGAACATCGGTTGATCATGAAGTTATTGCCAGCCGCACCGGCGGGTCAGGGCAATAACTTCATGATCAACCGG
>NZ_JBFAPG010000478.1:0-4882 GCF_040675595.1 Micromonospora sp. NPDC049580 | reverse complement strand
CCCGGCCACCGGCCTGCCGGTGAACTGGAACCCGCGCCGCAGCGGCAGCGCCTCGATGCCCGCCGGCACCACCGCCTGGGGTTCCGCGGTGCCGGTGCTCTGGCGCGGCTCGGACGGCCTCTACTTCGGGCACAACTCCGACGGCATGGGCGAGGAGTACCACGGGCGGCTCGGCATGTTCCCGCTCGCCGGCGGGCGTACGTTCACCGCGAAGAACCCGCCGTCGGCGACCACCGGCAACCTCTACCTGGCCACCGCCCCGGGCGCCGTGACCAAGGTGCCGTTCGACGGCGCCGCGCTGGGCACCTCGACCGTGGTCAGCCAGCCCGCCTACACCGCGGCCGGCGCGACCTGGCGGGTCGACGACCGGATCTACTGGGCGCACACCGTCGCGGGTACGCCCACCGGCAGCCGGATCGACGTCTCGCTGTTCAACGGCGGCGCGATCGGGTCGCCGTGGGAGGCGTCCGGCTACAACGACTGGTTCAACCCGGCGCTGCTGACCGGGGCCTTCTACCTCGACGGCCGGCTCTACTACACCCGGACCGGCACCAACAACCTCTACTACCGCTACTTCGAGATCGACGGCAACTATCTGGGCGCCACCGAGTTCGCGCTGCCCACCACCGGTGTCACCTGGTCGGCTGTGCGCGGCATGGCCTGGGTCGGCGGTCGGATCGTCTACGGTGCCACCGACGGCACGCTGCGCAGCGTGCCGTTCGACCCGACGGCCGCGCCGACCGCCGTGGTCAACGGCGCCACGGCGACGGTCATCGCCACAGCGGCGCCCGAGTTGTCCTGGTCTACCCCCTCGATGTTCTTCTCCGTGCAGTAACGGTCAACCGTTGGTAACGGAGCATCGGTAGATTGTTCGCGTTGGGTCGGCGGCGGGACCACCGCCGCCGACCCCACGATGTGGGGGAGGGGTCGTTGGTCGGCGCCGCTGGCATCCGCGCGAAACGCGCCGTGCACCTGGTCTTCGCGCTCAAACGCGCGTGGTACAGGCTGCGCTACCGCCGGCTCACGCTCGGCCGGGACGTGGAGATCCGAGGTCGGATCCGGCTGCGCCGGGGCGTACGGGTCAGCATCGGCGACCGGAGCCGCCTCAACAAACTGGTCCGCTTCGCCGGCCCCGGCGAGGTGCGCATCGGCGCCGACTGTCTGCTCAACGCCACCTGGATCGGCACCTGGACGTCGGTGACGGTGGGAGACCGGTGCCTCCTGTCCGACTGCGAACTCCTCGACAACGACTTCCACAACCTGCCGCCCGAGCAGCGGCACGCCCCGCCCGGCCCGGCCACGCGCGCCCCGATCGTCCTCGAGGACAACGTGTGGATCGGCGCGCACGCACTGGTCCTCAAGGGGGTCCGGGTCGGCCGGAACAGCGTCGTGGGCGCCGCGACGGTGGTGCGCGCGGACGTGCCACCGGGCGTCGTCGTCGTCGGCAATCCTCAACAGACGGTGAAGAAGTTCCATGACTGACACGACGCCCGCCTCCTGGCCGACGGACGGCCCGTCCGCCGGCACCGCCCGTACCGTCACGCTCACCGACCTGCTGCGGGTGCCGATGCACCGGCTGCGGCTGGTGGTCGCGGTGGCCCTGGTCGGCCTGCTCGCCGCCCTCGGCTACGTGCTGCTCGTGCCGGCGGCGGTGACCGCGAGCGCGGTGGTGGCGGTCCGCCCGGTGGTCACCGACGCCTTCACCCCCAGCGGTGCGGGTGCCGACCGCGCCGTCAACATGAACGTGGAGAGCGGTCTCGCCACCGGCACCCAGGTGGTTCAACGTCTCGCCGACGCCGCCGGCGGCGACCCGCGCGAGATCCGCAACGCCCTTGAGGTCGAGGTCCCCACCGGCGGGCAGATCCTGCGCTTCAGCTACCAGGCGCCCGACGCGCAGCGGGCGGTGCAGGGCGCCAACCTCGCCGCGCAGGCGTACCTCGACGTGCGGCGCACCATGTACGAGCAGCAGCGCGCCGAGATGCTGCGCTCCTACGACGCCAGCATCACCAAGGTCGCCGCCCAGCAGGTCGCCGTCCAGAAGCGGGTGAGCAGCGCCAAGGGCACCGCCGCCGGCGACGCAGCGCTGGCCGAACTGTCCGGCATCAACAACCAGCTCACCCAGCTCAACGCCGCCCGTACCGAGATCGCCGCGGTCGACGTCAACCCCGGCTGGGTAACCCAGACCGCCGAGCGGGCACTGGCCACCTCCGCCGGGCATCGGCCGCTCTACCTGGTCGCCGGTTTGCTCGGCGGCGCGCTGCTCGGCGTCGTGCTGGCGTACGCCTGGGAGTCGACCGACCGGCGGGTCCGCTCGGTCAACGACGGTCGGGACGCCAGCGGCCTGCCGCTGCTCGGCACGGTGCGTCGGCCGGCGTTTCGGGGCAGCCCCCGGGCCGTCGACGCGGACATCCGCTACGTGGCGATGGCGGTCGCCGAGCGGGTCCGCCAACCGGCCCGGGTCGCGCTGGTCACCGCCCGGGAAGACGCCACGGCACTCACCGCCGGGCTGGCCGTGGCGCTCGCCGCCGACGGCCGGGAGGTCTTCGTCGCCGACGACAGCGGACGCGTCGAGCGCCTGCGCGCCGCAGTCCTCGCCGACCGCGGGCGGCTGCCCGTCGACCCGTCCCGGCCGCTGGTGCCCAAGCCCCGCCCGGCCGGCGCTCCGAGCCCGGCCGGCGCCACCGCGGAGAGCCCGGCGCCTCGGCGGCCCTCCCCGCACCCGCCCGGCGCCCGTCCGTCCACCGACCCGGACGCCACGCTGACCCTGCCCCGGGTGACGTCCGGCCACGCCGAAAACGGCCGGCCGACGTCGGCGGACGAGGTGACCGTGGGGGTGGGCAGCGTCCGCTTCGGCACCTGGCGGCAGGGCGCGGACCACGGGCTGGTGCTGTTCAACGCCCCACCTGCGGAGTCCGACGAGCGTGGCGTGGCGGTGGCCCGCCAGGGCAGCGCCGTGGTGGTCATCGAGCGGGACCGCACCCGGCAGAGTGACCTGCGGCGGCTCGTCGAGCGGCTACGCGCCGCCGGGGTCACCCCGCTGGGCTTCGTGCTCACCCGCAACGGCCGGGTCTGACCGGTGTCGCTCACCCGCGCCCCGGCGACCGAGCCGCCACCCGGCGACGCCGCCGCCCCCCTCGGGCCGGCGCCACCGCCCCCGCCCCCCGCCCGGCTGCCGCTCTGGCCGCTGGCGCTGATGTTCGGGCTGGTGCCGCTCTGGTGGTCGCTCGGGGCCTTCTACCTGGGCTGGCCGCTGCTGGGCGCGCTGCTGCTCGCATTGCTGCTCACCCGGGGTCGGGTGCCGCTGCCGCCGGCCGCCGGCAGCTGGCTGCTGTTCCTGGCCATCGTGGTCGTCAGCGCCACCCAACTGTCCTCGCCGGCCTCGCTGCTGACGTTCGCCCTGCGGTTGGCCTTCTACCTGACCGCGCTGGTGGTCGGGGTCTATGTCTACGCCGCCGCTCGGGAACGCGCCGACCTGGTGGCGGTGCTCACCCCGCTCTGCGCGTTCTGGTTCGCTCTGGTGGTGCTGGGCTGGCTCGGGGTGCTGGTGCCCCGGCTGGCGATGACCACCCCGATGGAGGTGCTGCTGCCCGCCGGCGTGGCTCGTACCCCGTTCATCCAGGACATGGTGCACCTGACCACCGCGGAGTACAGCGAGCGCTCGCTCAACCCGATCTACCGGCCGGCCGCGCCGTTCTCGTACACCAACAACTACGGCAGCGCGTACGCCATGACCCTGCCCTGTGTGGTGGCGTACACCATGCTGCGCCGTCGGGGTCTGCTGCGCTGGATGCTGCTGGCGTCCCTGCCGCTGTCGCTGGCGCCGGCGTTCCTCACGCTGAATCGGGCGATGTTCCTCAGCCTGGGCGCCGGGCTCGCGGTGCTCGGGGTGCGGGCCAGCATGCGCGGCAACGTCCGGGTCGCCGCGTCCATCGTCGGCGTGGTCGTGATCGGCGCGCTGGCCACCCTGGTCATCCCGATCACCGACCTGATCAGCCAGCGGGTCGATTCCAGTGACACCAACACGGACCGCCTGTCGCTCTACACGGAGGTGATCCGCCGTGTGCAGGATTCGCCGTGGCTGGGCTACGGCGCTCCGGTGAACGTGGACACGGTCTCCGCGGCCGCGCCGATCGGCACCCAGGGGCAGCTGTGGATGGTGTTGTTCAGCCACGGCGTACCGGCGCTGGTGTGTTTTCTGGCCTGGTTCGTCGCCGCCGCGGTGATCTGCGCGCGGGCGACCTCGGCGGCCGGGCAGTGGCTGGCGGTGGTGCCGGTGGTCTGCCTCGTGCAGGTCCCGTTCTACGGCATGGCCAACCAGAACCTGTCGGTCGCGTTCTTCGCGGTCGCCTTCGCCATGGCGCTCGCCGAACGGGAACGGCTGGCGAGCGCGCAGCGGCAGGGCCCGCCGCGCCCGCCGGGTACGGCGGTGCCGGCATGACCGCCGCCACCCGGCCACCGGCCGGCGCCGGCCCCGACGGCCCGCACCGCTCGGGCGCGGGCGCTGCCGGCACGGTCGACATCGGCGCGGCGGAGACGCGCCGCAGCGCCCGCAGCGGCGTGGCCGGCCTGCTCGGCGCCGCCACCAGCGGACTGTTCGGCTTCGTGCTGGCCGTGGTGATCACCCGGGGGTACGGAACGGCCGGCGCGGGCGCGTTCTTCGCCGCCATCGGCGTGGTCACCGTGGCCACCGCGGTCTGCACGCTGGGCGCGGAGACCGGTCTGATGTGGGCGCTGCCCCGGCGTCGTCTCGGAGTCCGGGGGGACGCGGCCCGGGTGCTTCCGGTGGCGCTGATCCCCCCGCTGCTGGCCGGGCTCGTGGTCGCCGGCGTCGGAGCGCTGAGCGCCGACGCGCTCGCCCCCCGACTGCTGCGGGGCTCGGGCG
>NZ_JBFAPG010000477.1:0-4893 GCF_040675595.1 Micromonospora sp. NPDC049580 | reverse complement strand
CCGCCCGACGGGCCGGTCGGGTCGTCGGTGGCGCGTGGGCCGCGCTCGGGGCCGGTCATCGCTTCAACAGCCGGCGGGCGTCGGCCACCGTGACCACCGAACCGGTCACCAGGACCCCGACGCCGCTGAGCTCTCCGGGGACGTCCTCCTCGGCCAGCGCGACCGCCAGCTCGATCGCGTCCGGCAACTCCTCGGCCGACTCCACCCGCTCCTCGCCGAAGACCTCCTCGGCCAGCGCGGCGAGCTCCGCCGTCGGCATCGCCCGCGGCGAGCTGTTACGGGTGACCACCACCTGGTCGACCACCGGCTCCAGCAACTCCAACAGGGCTTCCGCGTCCTTGTCGGCGAGTACGCCGACCACCGCCACCAGCTTGCTGAACGCGAACTCCTCCTGGAGTGCGGTCACGGTGGCGGCCATGCCGTGCGGATTGTGCGCGCCGTCCAGCAGGATGGTCGGCGCGTTGCGTACCCGCTCCAGCCGCCCGGGGGAACTGGTCGAGGCGAAGGCCTCCCGGACCGCGTCGACGTCCAACTGCCGTCGGCTCCCGGCGCCCAGGAACGCCTCCACGGCGGCGAGCGCCACCGCGGCGTTCTGCGCCTGGTGCGCGCCGTGCAGCGGAATGAAGATGTCGTCGTAGATGCCGCCCAGGCCTTGGAGGCTGAGCACCTGCCCGCCGACCGCGACAGCCCGGCCCAGCACGCCGAACTCGGCGCCCTCCCGGGCGATGGTGGCGCCCACCTCGGCACAGCGGTCGAGGAGTGGCCGCGCGGCCTCCTCCTCCTGCGCCGCCGCGATCACCGTGGCGCCCGGGTGGATGATGCCGGCCTTCGCCAGCGCGATGTCCTGGAGGGTGTCGCCGAGCCACTCGGTGTGGTCCAGGCCGATCGGGGTGATCACGCACACCCCGGCCTGGATGACGTTCGTGGCGTCCTCGGCGCCGCCGAGTCCCACCTCGACCACGGCGATGTCGACAGGCGCGTCGGCGAACGTGGCGAACGCCAGCGCGGTGGTCATGTCGAAGTACGTCAGCGGCTCGTCCGACCGGGCGTCGACCAGCTCCGCCAGCGGCTTGATCTCCCGGTACACCGCGGCGAACCGCTCCTCGCTGACCGGCTCGCCGTCCAGGCTGATCCGCTCCCGCACGGTCTCCAGGTGCGGGCTCGTGTACCGGCCGGTGTGCAGCCCGAACGCCCGCAGCAGCGAGTCGATCATCCGCGCGGTGGACGTCTTGCCGTTGGTGCCGGTCAGGTGGATCGCCGGGTACGCCCGCTGCGGGCTGCCGAGCAGGTCGAGCAGCGACTCGATGCGGTCCAGCTCGAAGACCATGCGGGTGAAGCCGCGGGCGTTCAGCTCGGCTTCGGCGGCGGCGAAATCGGTACGGTCGGTCACGAGGGCAGTGTCTCCAGAGCAGCGTCGATCCGGACCAGGTCGGCCTCGGCGGTGGCGAGCCGGTCGCGGATCTTCGCGACGACCGGCTCGGGGGCCTTGCCGATGAAGGCAGGGTTGTCGAGCTTCGCTCGGGCCTGCGCGACCTCCTTCTCGGCGGCCGCGCGGTCCTTGGTCAGCCGGGCCCGCTCGGCGGCCACGTCGATCGACCCCCGGGTGTCCAACGCGACACCGACCGCGCCGGGCATGGCCAGCGTCGCGCTGGCCTGGAAGTCGTCACCGGCCGCGTCCAGCCGGACCAGCGACCTGATCAGCGGCTCGTGGGCCGCGATGCCGGCCCCGGCCAGCCCGTCCAGGCGGGCGGCCACCCGCTGCGTCGGGCGCAGCCCCTGGTCGGAACGGAACCGGCGGATCTCGGTGACCACCCGCTGCACGGCGGCCAGCTCAGCCTCGGCGGCGTCGTCGACCAGCGACCGGTCGGCCACCGGCCAGGCGGCGGCCTGCACCGTCTCGCCGCCGGTCAGCGCGAGCCACAGCTCCTCGGTGACGAACGGGATGACCGGGTGCAGCAGCCGCAGCAGCTGGTCGAGCACGTGCCCGAGCACCCGCCGGGTGGCGTCGGCCCGCTCGCCGCCCTCGGCGAGCACCGGCTTGCTCAGCTCGACGTACCAGTCGCAGACGTCGTCCCAGGCGAAGTGGTAGAGCAGGTCGCACACCTTGGCAAACTCGTACGCCTCGAACTGCTCGTCGACCTCGGCGGTGACGTGCGCCAGCCGGGACAGGATCCACCTGTCGACGGTGGAGAGCTGCTCGACCGGCGGCAGGTCGCCCGTGGTGTGCGCGCCGTTCATCAGGGCGAACCGGGTGGCGTTCCAGAGCTTGTTGCAGAAGTTGCGCGAGCCCTGGCACCACTCTTCGCTGACCGGGACGTCCTGACCGGGGTTCGCACCCCGCGCCAGGGTGAACCGGGTGGCGTCGGCACCGTACCTGTCGATCCAGTCCAGCGGGTCGACCACGTTGCCGAACGACTTCGACATCTTCTTGCCGAACTGGTCACGCACCATGCCGTGCAGCGCGACCACGTCGAAGGGCGGCCGGCCGTCCATCGCGTACAGGCCGAACATCATCATCCGGGCCACCCAGAAGAACAGGATGTCGTACCCGGTGACCAGCACGCTGGTCGGGTAGAACTTCGCCAGGTCCGGGGTCTCTTCGGGCCAGCCCAGGGTGGAGAACGGCCACAGGCCGCTGGAGAACCAGGTGTCCAGGACGTCCTCGTCCTGGTGCCAGCCCTCGCCGGTCGGGGCCTCCTCGTCGGGGCCGACGCAGACGATCTCGCCCGCCGGGCCGTACCAGACCGGGATGCGGTGCCCCCACCACAGCTGGCGGGAGATGCACCAGTCGTGCATGTTGTCGACCCAGGCGAAGTAGCGCTTGGCCAGCTCGGCCGGCTCGATGCGCACCCGGCCGCCGCGGACCGCGTCGCCGGCGGCCTGCGCGAGCGGGGCGGTGTTGACGAACCACTGCAGCGACAGCCGCGGCTCGACAGTCGTCTTGCAGCGCGAGCAGTGCCCGACCGCGTGCACGTACGGCCGCTTCTCGGCGACGATCCGGCCCTGCTCCCGCAGCGCGGCCACGATCGCCGGCCGCGCCTCGAACCGGTCCAGCCCCTCGAACGGGCCAGGCACGGTGATCACACCGCGCTCGTCCATCACGGTCAGCGCGGGCAGGTCGTGGCGCTGGCCGATCTCGAAGTCGTTCGGGTCGTGCGCGGGCGTCACCTTCACCATGCCGGTGCCGAAGCTCGGGTCGACGTGCGCGTCGGCGACGATCGGGATCCGCCGGCCGGTGAGCGGCAGCTCGACCTCGGTGCCGATCAGGTGCTGGTAGCGCTCGTCGTCGGGGTGCACCGCGACGGCGGTGTCGCCGAGCATCGTCTCGGCCCGGGTGGTGGCCACCACGACCTCGTCGCTGTAGCGGATGGAGATCAGCTCACCGTCGTCGTCGGTGTGCTCGACCTCGATGTCGGAGAGCGCGGTGAGGCAGCGCGGGCACCAGTTGATGATCCGGTTGGCTCGGTAGATGAGGCCGTCGTCGAAGAGCTTCTTGAAGATCGTCTGGACGGCGCGGCTCAGCCCCGCGTCCATGGTGAAGCGCTCACGGTCCCAGTCCACGGAGTCGCCGAGGCGGCGCATCTGGCCGAGGATGGCACCGCCGGACTCGGCCTTCCACTGCCAGACCCGCTCGACGAACTTCTCCCGGCCGAGGTCGTGTCGGGAAAGGCCCTCGGCGGCGAGCTGACGCTCGACCAGGTTCTGGGTGGCGATGCCGGCATGGTCCATGCCGGGCAGCCACAGCGCCTCGAAGCCCTGCATCCGCTTCCGCCGGGTCAACGCGTCCATGAGCGTGTGCTCGAACGCGTGGCCCATGTGCAGCGAGCCGGTGACGTTCGGCGGCGGGATGACGATGGTGAAGGGGGGCTTGTCGCTGTCGGCGGAGGCCCGGAAGTGCCCAGCGGCTACCCACTGCTCGTACCGTCGCTGCTCTACCTCGCCGGGCTGGTACTGGCCGGCGAGGGTCGGGGCGTCGGGGCGTCGGGCATCCAGTCTCTCGGTCACCTGACAAGTCTACGGAGGGCTTCCGCGGACCTGACGTGCGCCACCTGCCGTTCGCGTACGGTGTCGGCTATGTCCGACGCACATCTCACCGAACGTTCGCTCGACGACAGTCGCGAGCCGGTCGAACTGACCGAGGAGCCCATCCAGCTGAGCACCCGGGACACCGGGGGCGACCCCGACGAGCGCTCCGGCGGCTGGTCCCGGCGCCGCAAGATCGGTTGGGCGGTAGCGCTGGTCGTGGGTCTCGCGGGTGCGGGCGTACTGGGGGTCGGCGGGTGGCGCGTGGCGCAGCAGAAGGACACCCGGCTGAATTCACCCGATCAGGTGGCGGGGTTGACCCGGGACGACAGCGAGCGGGCCAAGAGCACGGCGGACTATCTACGCAGCGGCCTGGCCGCCGACATCGAGCTGGACCGCAGTTTCGGCACCGTCTACCGCGACCCCGCCGACGACAAGCGTTCGGTGCTGATCTTCGGCGGCACCACGCTGCTCTGGCAGCCCGAACGCGACCTGGACAGCCTCTTCGGCCTGATGTCCGACGAGACCGGCGCGGTGACCGGCCTGCGCGAGGTGCCCGCGGGCGACCTGGGTGGCGTGATGAAGTGCGGCAGCACCAGTGGCGACGGCGGCGACTTCGCGGTGTGCGGCTGGGCGGACCACGGCAGCGTCGTGATGGCGATGTTCCCCGGTAGGTCGGTGACCGACGCCGGCGCCCTGTTCCGCGACCTTCGCGGGGACATGCAGACCCGCGACTGATCCGCGCCCGCCCGGCGGTGTGACCTCGTTGAGCGACGCGCCTTCCCGGATATCGGGTGTCCGCAACTGCGGAAGCGCCCGATATCAGCGGCGCGGAGTCGGGGAAACGCAGAAAAGGCCACCCCTGTTGGG
>NZ_JBFAPG010000476.1:0-4906 GCF_040675595.1 Micromonospora sp. NPDC049580 | reverse complement strand
CCGGCGGGCACGCCTACCGGCACGGCCGGCAGTTCAGGAGGCGTTGATGACATCCGGCAGCGACGTGATGGAACGGCCCGCGGTCCCGACCGGGACACCGCCCGCGACACCCGCGCGCCGGTGGCTGATGCCGCTGCTGCTGTTCGTCGGCTGGGTGCTCAGCGTCGCCTGGCGGATGTGGCTGTCGCGGCACATCGCACTGCCGATCGCCCACACCGACGAGGACAGCTATCTGAACACCGCCCGCGCCCTCGCTGGTGGACCGGGCGGGTTCAGCAGCGAGAACGACCTGCTCCGCCGCGTCGGCTACCCGATGCTGATCTCGCCCGCGTTCCTCGGCGACCGGGACTTCACCGACAGCTACCGGCTGGTCCAGCTGATCAACGCGATGGTCAACTCGGCGCTGCTGCCACTGGCGTACCTGCTCGGCCGGCGGGTGCTCCGACTGCCCCGCGCGTCCGCGCTGCTCGCGGCGGTGGTGGCGGCCACGCTGCCGGCCACCGCCTTCTACGCCGGCGTCGCCATGATCGATACGGTGATGGCGCCGCTGGTGGTCGCCTGGCTGCTCGCCGTACACCGTTGGATCGAGCGTCCCGGCCCGCTCGCCGCGGCCACCGTCGGCCTGCTGGTGGGCGCGTTCCACCTGCTGCACTCGCGCGGCCTGGTGATCGTGGCGGTGCACGCCGGGCTGGTCCTGCTGCTGTTCGTCCGCCGCCGGATCACCGCCGTCGCGGTGCTCGCGGCGCTGCTGCCGGTGTTGGCCATGGCGCTGGTCAACGAGGCCGGCATCCACGTCCTCGGCGACAAGGTCTACCTGTTGGGCAGCACCCCGGGCGGTGGCACGGTCGCCGCGGTCGCCTCGGGGCAGGGGGTGGTCCGCGTCGCGGCGGCCGTCACCACCCAGCTCTGGTACCTCGTGGTGATCACGTTCGGCCTGGCCGGGGTCGCCTGGGCCGCCGCCGTCCGGGAACTGTGGCGCCCGCGCCACGGCGACGCCATCCGCTGGGCGATGGGTGTGGCGCTGGTGGTCACTGTCGGGGTGGCCGGCGGCGCGTCGGTGATCCTCGCCGGGATCACCGGCAAGCCGCTGGACGCGATCTACGGCCGCTACGTGCAGATGCTGGCCCCGTTCTGGCTCCTGGTCGGGCTCGGCGTGCTGCTCACCGCGGAGCGTCGGGTGGTGCTGCGCCGGGCGGCGGTCGCGGTGGGCCTGTTGGTCGCCGGTGGCGCGTTGGTCGCCGTCCGCCTCGCGTACGTGGCCAGCCGGGGGCACTCGCTGCGCTACGGCGGCTTCGGGGCACCGGACCTGATGGCGTTGACCGGCGGCTGGCGGGAGATGCGCCCGGTGGTCGGGTCGCTGCTCGGCATCGGCGCGTGCGTGCTGCTCGTGGCCGCGGTCCGGGTGCCCCGGCTGCGGTTGCCGGTGCTCGGCGCCCTGGTCGTGGTCAACCTCGTCACCATGCAGGTGATCGACCAGCGGCTGGTGCGGCCGATGGCGGCGAGCACCGCGCCGACCCCCCGGGTCGCCGACGTCGGGGTACGCCCCGGCGAGCGCGTCTGGGCCTCCACCGGCGTGCACTACATCCTGCGGTTCAATCTCAGCCACCAGGTGACCTGGACCGATGTGCGGTGGTTCCGCGAGCAGCCGCCCGCGGCCGCGCAGGTGGTGTTCACCCGCTGGGCGCCCGGCCAACCGGACGACTGGGACGGCGCGAAGTACGGCTTCGTCCGGCTCGGCGGCAACGCGCAGCAGCACTGGGCGGCCTGGCGCCGAATCTGACCCGTGGACCCCTTCCGCCCCGGTGGACATCGTGTTTCGTGAACGGCGGATGTCCACCGGGCGGACGGGCGGTTAATAGTGTCGGGCCGGTCCGGAAATTGCGCCGACAATCAGCGCTGGCGACGGTCCTCCCGCGCCAACGAAATCGGGATGACGGTGATTTCCCGACCGTCGGACAGTTCCTGTCGCGGTGTGCCCTCGGCGAATCGGAAACGCCGGTTCATCTGCCGCACCACGGTGTTGTGTTCCAGCACCTCCCCGTCGAGCCGCGCCAGGTGCAGCCCGTCGAAGGCGTACTCCACTGCCTCGGACATGACCCCGAGCCAGGCCGGCAGCGTCTCGCCCCGCTCGGCCAGCCCGTCAGCGTCCAGATAGAAGCCCCACGCGCCGGTACGAGGGCCATCCAGCCGCAGGTCGAAGAAGGTGACCACGCCGCAGGGCCTGTCGTCGCGGACGTACACCAGCACCCGCCGCGTCGGGTCGTCGCGCACCGCCGACCACCACCGGGCGTGCTCCTCGGCGGTGATTTCGTGGCTGGTCTTGCTGACCTGACGGTTGGTTTCCTGATTACGCCAGGACAACATCAGATGAACGTCGTCCGCCGTCGCTTCGCGCAGCACGTGCTCTCGCTTTCCTGTCTGTTCACGTCCGGTCGGAGCACCTTACCCGGGCCTACCGGGAAAGCAGTTATCCATTCGCTGGGTTGTAGACTCCGGCGCATGAACGAATTGAGTCGCGCGCAGATCCGCGACCTCATGGCTCAAGTGCTGAAGAACCAGGACAAGGAGCTGCCCGCCGACGACGCGGCGCAGCTGCGGGACATCGGCTTCCGGTCACTGGACTTCTCCGAGCTGGCCCTGCGGGTGGAGGACGAGACGGGGGAGGAGCTCAACTTCGACGCCCCTGGCCTGCGCCGCATCGCCACCGTCGGCGACGTCCTCGACTTCCTCGTCGAGCTCCAGCAGCAGTGACCGTCGCGACACCCCGTCCGGCCGCCGCGGGCTCAGAGCCGGCCGGCGTCGACAACCGCCTCGTCGTCGGCGGCGCCCCGCTGACCTGGCGGACGTTGCCGACGCCGACGCTGCCCGACCCCGCCGCGGTGCTGGCGCACTCCGCCGGGCACGCGCTCGCCGCCGCGCGGCAGCACGCCGTGCACGGCACCGAGCTGCTGCTCAGCACCGCGAGTCGGGTCGACGCGACGATGCGCGCCGAGCTGCTGGACGCCGGGTTCACCGTCACCGTCCTCGACGACGACGGCGCGTATCCGAGCATGCCGATCCACCCTCGGGCCGCCGAGCCCGGCCGGCTGTGGCTGCTCACCTCCGGGTCGACGGGCCGCCCCAAGCGGGTCGGCCACACCCTCGACACGCTGACCACCGTGCGGGCCGACCAGCCCGACCGGACCTGGCTGTGCCCCTACGCCCCCGGCACGTACGCCTGGTGGCAGGTGGTGACCCTGTCGCTGACCCAGCCCGGTCAGCACCTGGTGGTGGTCGAGCCGGACGAACTGGACGACTGGCCGGCGGTCGCGGCCGCGCACGGGGTCGACGCCGCGTCCGGCACGCCGACCTTCTGGCGGCGCACCCTCTACCGGGACGCCGCCGCGCTGGCCCGGGTGCCGCTGCGCCAGCTCACCCTGGGCGGGGAGCCGGTGGACCAGGCGATCCTGGACCAGCTGCGGGACGTCTTTCCCGCCGCCCGGATCTCCTGGATCTACGCGTCCTCCGAGGTCGGAGCGTCCATCGTGGTGCACGACGGGCGGGCCGGGTTCCCGGTCGAGTGGCTGGATCGGGAAACCCCGGGCCGACCCACCCTCTCCGTCCACGACGACGAGCTGGTCGTCACCTCCCCGTACCACGGGGCCGGGTTGGCCGGCCCGGTCCGCACCGGGGACCGGGTGCAGGTGGTCGACGGGCGGGTGCTGATCACCGGCCGACTGGACTCCGACGAGATCAACGTCGGCGGCAGCAAGGTCTCCGCCGGTGTGGTCCGCGGCGTGCTGACCGGGCATCCGAACGTGGCGTGGGCCCGGGTCACCGGCCGCCGGGCCCCGGTGCTCGGGCGGATGGTGGTCGCCGACGTGGTCCTCACCCCGTCCGTCGCCGACGGCCTCGCCGACTCGGCCGACCCTTCCGTCAGCGTGCCGGACGAGGCGGCGCTGGTCCGCTGGTGTGCCGACCGGCTGCCCGAGCACGCGGTGCCCCGCAGGATCCGCGTGCTGGCCGAGATTCCCGTCAAGGAGACCCTGAAGAGCGATGTCTGACCCCGCCGACACCCAGCTCGTTCCCCCCAGCTCAGTGGTCCTCGTCTCCGGCGGTTCCCGAGGACTGGGCCTGGCCATCGTCACCGACCTGCTCGACGCGGGCGTACGGGTGGCCGCGTTCGCCCGTACCGTCACCCCGGAGCTGGAGAAGCTCGCCGCCGAGCACCCCGACCGGGTGCACGTCGGCTCGGTCGACGTCACCGACCTGCGTGCCGCCCAGGGCTTCGTCCGCGAGGTGGAGCAGCGTCTCGGCCCGATCGACGGCATCGTCAACAACGCCGCCGTCGGGCAGGACTCCCTGCACGTGCACACCGCCACCGACGACATCGCCCGGATCATCGAGACCAACCTGACCGCGCCCCTGCAACTGACCCGGTTGGTGATCCGCCGGATGCTCGGCAAGGGCCTGCGGGGGCGGATCGTCAACATCACCTCGATCTGCGCGCAGCGCGGCTTTCCGGGCCTGGTCGCGTACTCGGCCACCAAGGGCGGCATGGACGCCGCCACCCGCTCGCTCGCCCGGGAGCTCGGTGGCCGGATGCTGGTCAACGCGGTCGCGCCCGGCTTCTTCGCCTCGGAGATGTCCGCCGTGCTCGGCCCGACGCAGCTCGACCAGATCGTGCGCCGCACCCCGTCCGGCCACCTGACCGAGCCGGTGGAGGTCGTACCGGTGGTGCGGATGCTGCTGCGTGAACACACCAACATCAACGGCCAGGTCATCGTGGTAGACGGTGCCGCCTCCATCTGACCTGCGGCCGGTACTGCCGCCGGCGCCCGGCCCGGTCGACGCTGGCCCGGTCGACGCTGGCCCGGTCGACGCTGGCCCGGTCGACGCTGGCCCGGTCGACGCTGGCCCGGTCGGC
>NZ_JBFAPG010000475.1:0-4935 GCF_040675595.1 Micromonospora sp. NPDC049580 | reverse complement strand
CTCCACGCGGCCGATGACGGCGCCGGTGATGTCGGCGCAGGCGGCCACCACGCGGTCGTCACCGACGACGCCCGCCAGTTCCACTCCACCGCGCTTCCGCTGACGGTCTAGACGCGTGTCTCCTGGATCCGGGCGCGAGCCGGCGACGATCCGGAGAGACGGTCTAGCGCAGCGGGCGATGGGTGCCGGCGGGGCGGGTGCCGGTGGGGCGGGGCCGCCCGGGGCGCGAGCCGGCCGGGCGGGTGCCCGCCCAGCGGTGCCGCGGATAGCTGCGACGGGGCGGTTCGGTGCCGCCGGGATACGGCGACCTGTCGTCCGTGGACATCGTTCCCCCGTTCGTGGCGCGCGTTCGCGCTGTCACCTGCTCAACGAGCACCGGCCGTCCGGCGACGCTGTCGGTCACCGGATCGAATCGTCGGCCGGGGCCCGGGTCACCTGCCCCGGCGGGGCAGGGGCAGGTGACCCGGGAGCAGGTCGGGGGCGAGCGTCACCCCGCTGGCCCGTAGCGCCTCGATCAGGGTGTTCTGCACCAGGTAGGAGTCCGGAAGCCGCCAGCGTGCCTGCTCCGGGGCGACCGCCCAGCGGACGGTCCCCTCGGGCAGCCGGGTGGGCGGCGCCGGGATCCACGAGCCCGGCCCGTGCCGGACGACGTGGAAGCAGTGCTCCAACTCCGGTCGGAGCGGGTCGCCCGGGCGGACCAGGAACATCCACCGGCCGGTGGGGGTGACCAGCACGGGCCCGCGTACGCCTGTGCCGGCCGGGTGGACCTGCACGGCGTCGAGCACGTGCCGGCCGAGGTGGGCCGGCACCTCCAGCACGTCGAAGGTCCGGCCGGTGGGCAGCAGCACCCCGTGCGGGCGGGTGCGCCACCAGGTGGCCACCCGGGCCGGATCGGTGGTGGCGGCCAGCTCCCAGTTCTCCAGGGCGGGGTGGCAGCCCACCGTGGGGCAGCCGGCCCGACCGCACACGAACCGGCTGCGGGCGAGGCAGGCACCGGGGGTCACCTCCCAGCCGTGTACGGCGTACCGGATGGCGACCCGGCGCAGCCGGACGCGTTCCAGCGGCGACAGTTCGGCGACGCGCGGTACGACGTTCCCCCACATGTGTGCCATCTCCCCTCGTCGGGCCCGGCGAACGCCAGGTCGCATGTCGAGCACCGTCACTGCCGTAACCCACGATCGTTGAGGTTGACGAACGGCTCGTGCAACTTGCACGAAAAGTACGAGGACTGGCTGTCCGGCTGACGTACAGGCTGTGCGACCAGCGAAAACTGCAAGACGAACGACGGATCGCCGCACCCGCGGACATCGCCGCCAACCGATGGGTGGCGGCGGCAGGGGAGGGATGGGGAGATGGACGAGCTACCCATTGGACGGCGAGTGGCCTACTGGCGGGGGCGACGCAAGATGTCGCAGCAGGTCTTCGCCGACCGTCTGGGCAAGTCGAAGAGCTGGGTGGACAAGGTCGAGCGGGGCGTCCGCCGGCTGGACAAGTTCTCCGTCCTCTACGAGATCGCCGACATCCTGCAGATGGACGTGCAACTGCTGCTGGGCCGTGACCCGGAGCGGCGTACCGACGCGTTGAACTGCATCGACCAGGTCGAGGTGCAGGAGATCCGGGCCGCCCTGGAGCGGTACGACTCGATGAGCGCCTACTTCGACGCCGTGCCGTACCCGCCTCCGCTGGACGACATGCGCAAGGCCGTCAACCACGCCTGGCTCACCTACCAGTACGGCCGCTACGGGATGCTCACCCGGGCGCTGCCCAAGCTGCTGCGCGACGCTCAGGCGGCCGACGCCGCCTACGGGGGAGCGCAGGCGCCGGAGGCGGCCCACCTGCTCGGGCAGGTCTACCAGATCGCCTCGTCGGTGCTGCGCAAGCTCGGCGAGTGCGAGCTGGCCTGGCTGGCCGCCGACCGGTCGATGGCGGTGGCCCAGCGGGCCGACGACCCGCTGCTGGCCGGCATCGCCACCACCCGGGTCTGCAACGCCCTGGTCGCCATGGGTCGGGCCCGGCCGGCGCTGGAGCTGAACGTCCAGATCGCCAACCGGCTGGCTCCCGGCGGCAGCAACGAGGTCTCCCCGGCCCGGCTGTCCGTCTACGGGATGCTGCTGTTGCAGGGGGCCATGGCCGCGTCCCGGATCGGCGACTCGGCCAGCGTCGACGACCTGATCAACTGCGCGCAGGAGGCCGCCACCCTGCTCGGCGGCGACCACAACCACTACTGGACCTCGTTCGGTCCGACGAACGTCGAGTTGCACCGGGCCGCCGCCGCCGTCGAGTTGGGTGACGGGGGCCGCGCGGTGGAGGTGCACCAGGTACGCATCGTGGAGCCCGCGTTCAACGCGTTGCTGCCCGAGCGCCGCGCCCACCACCTGCTCGACATCGCCCGGGGGTACGCCCAGATCGGCGACGTGGCGAACGCCGGCGAGATGCTGCTGCTCGGCGATCGGCTCGCGCCGTCGGAGATCCGCTGCCGGCCGATCGCCCACGAGGTGATGTCGGACGTCCTTCGTCGCACACGTGGTGCGCCGCCTTCTCCGGTAGCGGAGTTGGCTGAGCACATGGGAGTAGGGGTATGAGCGCGGAGCCGGCTTGATGACCGGCGCACCACACACCAGCGAGCACCGTGCGGTGCTCTACGTCATCGCCTGCGGTTCGCCGCTGGCCCGCCACGTCGGCCGTCTGGTCGAGCTGGCCCAGTCGGATGACTGGGACGTCTGCGTGATCACCACGCCGGACGGCGCCAAGTTCGTCGACCGCCCGGCCCTGGTCCGGCAGACCGGCCACCCGGTGCGGACGCACTACAAGAATCCCGGCGACCCGGACGTGCTGCCGCCCGCCGATGCCATGATCGTCTGCCCGGCGACCGTGAACACGGTCAACAAGTGGGCGGCCGGCATCGCCGACACCCTCGCTCTCGGGCTGCTCGTCGAGGCGCAGGGCAAGGGCGTTCCGATCGTCGCGGTGCCGTACACCAATGTCGCGATGGCCGCCCACCCGGCGTTCCGGGCCGGTGTGGCCCGGCTGGCCGACTGGGGCGTCACGGTGCTCTTCGGTGATCATGTGGTCGCCCTGCACCCGCCCGGGACGGGTGAGCAGCATCTGCACGCGTTCCCCTGGCAGATGCCGCTGGCCGCGCTGCGGACCGTCGCGTACCGGGCCGCCTGAGCGCCCGCCGGTCGCCTCCCACGGGTCGACAGACCGGCGCGGCCGGGCCGGGCGTCGCCGCCCGAAGGTCCCCGCGCCGGTAAGCTGGCCCGCCGTGAGCATCAGCGCATCCACAGCCACGGTGACGGACGTCGTCGCCGAGTTGGAACGGCGCTATCCGCCGAGCTGGGCCGAGGAGTGGGACCGCGTCGGCCTGGTGCTCGGCGAGCCGACCGCCCCGGTCCGCCGGGTGCTCTGCGTGGTCGACGTGGTGCCCGAGACGGTCGCCGAGGCGCTGACCGTCGGCGCGGACATGATCGTCGCGCATCACCCGCTGCTGCTGCGGGGGGTCTCCTCGGTCGCTGCGACGACAGTCAAGGGGCGGATCGTCCACCAGCTGATCCGGGCCGGCGTGGCGCTGTATGTGGCGCACACCAACGCCGACGTCGCGTCCCCCGGCGTCTCCGACGCCCTCGCCGCCCGGTTCGGCCTGACCGGGCTGCGCCCGTTGCAGCGGCCGGCGACCGGCTCTCCCGCCCACGGCGACGACCGGGGCATCGGCCGGATCGGGGAGTTGCCCCGTCCGATGACCCTCGCCGAGCTGACCCGGCACGCCGCAGCCGTGCTTCCCGTCACGTCCTGGGGAGTTCGCGCCGCGGGGCATCCCGGGCGTATGGTTCGTACCCTCGCCGTCAGCGGTGGGTCGGGGGACAGCTTCCTCGGCGCCGCGACCGCCGCCGGGGTGGACGCGTTTCTCACCTCCGACCTGCGGCACCATCCGGCCAGCGAGCACCTCGCCGCCGATGGTCCCGCCCTGATCGACGCCGCCCACTGGGCGACCGAACGACCGTGGCTGGACGACCTGGCCGCCCTCCTGCGAGAGGCGCCGGGCGTCGAGACGCTGGTGTCCGACCTGGACACCGATCCGTGGACCATGCACGCCGCCGCACCCGTTGTGGACGACAAGGAGCCCGACCGTGAAGGCTGACCCCCAGGTCCAGCGCCGCCTGCTCGACCTTCAGGCGATCGACACCAACCTCGCCCAGCTCGCGCACCGCCGCCGCTCGCTGCCGGAGCGGGCCGAACTGGAGGCGCTGGCCCGGGAGTTGTCGTCGCTGGAGGACGAGCGGGTTCGCGCCCAGGTCGCGGTCGACGACCTGGACCGGGACATCGCCCGCCTGGAGAAGGACGTCGAGCAGGTGCGGGCCCGCAAGGAGAAGGACCAGAACCGGCTCGCCGCCGGCACCGGCCCGGCCCGGGAGCTGGAGGCGCTCCAGCACGAGCTGGCCTCGCTCAACCGGCGCCAGGGCGACCTGGAGGACGCCGAGCTGGAGCTGATGGAGCAGCGGGAGACCGCGCAGGGCGTGCTGGACGGCGTGGAGCAGCGGCTGGCCGACACCCGGGAGAAGCGGGCCGCCACCGAGCAGCGCCGTGACGACGCGCTGGCCGAGATCGCCAAGGACGAGGAGTTCAAGCGGGGGGCCCGGCAGCCGCTCGCGGCCGACCTCCCGGCCGAGCTGGTCACCCTCTACGACAAGATCCGCGCGGACACCGGGTTGGGCGCGGCGCTGCTCACCGCCGGCCGCTGCGGCGGCTGCCGGCTGGACCTCTCCGGCGCCGACCTGGCCCGCATCCGCAAGGCGGCCCCGGACGACGTGGTCCGCTGCGAGGACTGCCGGCGGATCATGGTCCGTACCAACGAGTCGGGCCTGTAGGTCGTGGCGCCGCGCGTGGTCGTCGTCGAGGCCGACGGCGGGTCCCGGGGCAACCCCGGGCCGGCCGGCT
>NZ_JBFAPG010000474.1:0-4950 GCF_040675595.1 Micromonospora sp. NPDC049580 | reverse complement strand
GCCTCGCGCTCCCGCCCCCGGGCGGTGATGGACGTCACACATCTGGTCGAGGCGTGCTGGGACGATGCCGGGCCGTGGGCCGTCCGCAAGCAGGTGCAGAACCAGGTCGGGGCGCTGCGGCTGCGGGAGCGGCTGCTGTGCGATCAGGTCAGCGCTTGGCAGCCGAATTCCGCTTCTTCCTGAGCTTGCGGTCGTCACGCAGTTCGAGGTACGGCTCCTCGTCGACGGCGTGGCCGGCCGAGATGGCCCGGCCGCGCTCCAACTCCGCGTCGAACTCGGCGCCCAACAGGATCGCGATGTTGCTCAGCCAGAGCCAGACCAAAAAGATGATCACGCCGGCCAGCGCACCGTACGTCTTGTTGTACGAGCCGAAGTTGCTCACGTAGAAGGCGAAGAGACCCGAGATCACCAGCCAGATCACCACAGCGAGCACGCCACCCGGGCTGACCCAGCGGAACCCGCCGTGCCGGGCGTTCGGCGAGGCCCAGTAGAGGATCGCGAACATCAGGCTGACCAGGAGCAGCAGCACCGGCCACTTGGCGACGTCCCAGACCGTGACGGCCGTCGAGCCGAGGCCGACCACGTCCCCGACCACCTCGGCGAGCCGGCCGGTGAAGACCACGATCACCGCGCAGGCCAGCAGGAGCACGCCGATCACCGCCGTCACGCCGACCCGGATCGGCAGCGTCTTCCAGATCGGCCGGCCCTCCGGCACGTCGTAGATCGTGTTCGAGGCGCGCATGAACGCGGCGACGTAGCCCGACGCGGACCAGAACGCCGCCAGCAGACCGATGATCGCCGCGGCGCTGGCCAGGCCTCCGCTGTCCCGCGCCTGGTTGATCGCATCCTCGATGATCTTCTGGATGCTCTCGTTGGGCACCGCCTGGTTGACCGTTTCCTTGACGCCCTCGGTGGCGCTGGTGCCCAGCAGGCCGAGGATGGAGATCAGCACCAGCACGCCCGGGAAGATGGACAGCACCCCGTAGTAGGTCAGCGCCGCCGCCCAGTCGGTCAGGCTGTCGTCCTGGAACTCGGTGACCGTGCGGCGCAGCGCAGCCTTCCAGCCGCTGCCGGGCAGATCGGTGGGGCTGTCCGGCCCGGCGTCGGGCCCGACCGGCCCGCTGCGCTCACGGTGGGCGGACGTCTCGTCGGAGGCCATCGCCCCTCCTCTTCGTCGGCGGTGTCGCCCCCAGGACATGCCCCGCGAACAGCGGCTGATAACACCTACGGGTAGAGCAACCTGCCCATCCGGCGCGACGCCACCAGCAGGCCGACCGCCAGCATCGCCAGCAGGTAGAGCACGTCGAGCAGCCAGAGCCAACCCCCGGTGCCGAGCGCGACGCCACGGATCAGGTGCACGGCCCGGTACAGCGGGGTGACCTCGACCAGCCAGTGCAGCAGGGTCGGGTACGCCTGCGCCGGCACGAAGGTGCCGGAGAAGAGGAACAGGGTGAACTGCGCGGACGCCACCAGGTCGAAATCCTGCCAGCTGCGCATGAAGGTGGAGATCGACATGCCGAGCGCCCCGAACGCGAACCCGACCAGCACTGCGGCGGGCAGCGCGGTGAGCGCGTGGACGACGCTGGTCAGATCCAACGCGACCATCACCCCGAGGAATGCGGCCGAGTAGGCGCTGCCCCGCAACATCGCCCAACTCAGCTCACCGAGGGCGATCTCGAACGGCCGTACGGGGGTGGCGATCATCCCGTCGTACAGCTTCATGTACTTCATCTTGCCGAAGAAGTTGAATGTGGTCTCGGCAAGCGCCCCGGTCATCGCGGAGGCGGCCAGCATCGCCGGAGCGACGAACGCGGCGTACGACACCAGCCGCCCGTCGGGCAGCGGCAGGTCACCGACCAGCGACCCGACGCCCACACCGATGGAGAGCAGGTAGAGCAGCGGCTCCACGAAGCCGGAGAGCAGCAGCAGCCAGTAGACCGACTTCAGCGCGGCGAGATTGCGCTCGATGACCGACCCCGACCGCCGGGACGCGGCGGAGACGTCGACCAGCCGGGGCAGGACCAGCGTGACCACGAGATCTCCCTAGACGACGAGCTTGCGGCGGAAGGCGCGCAGCGCCAGCAGCCAACCGACGGCCGCCCACGCAGCCAGGTAGAGCAGGTGCCCGCCGATCGACCACTGCGGGGCGACACCGAGCGTCGCCGCACGACAGAGGTCGACGGCGTGCCACAGCGGAGTCGCGTACGCCAGCCAGCGCAGCGCCTCCGGCAACGACTCGACCGGGAAGAACACGCCGGCGAACAGCGTCATCGGGATGACCGCGAACCGGAACAGCATCGCCAGCCAACTGTCGCTGGACACCACCGCGGCGTACGCGAACGTCGGCGTGGCCCCGGCCAGCCCGAGCAGCGCCACCACCGGCAGGGTGGCCACCGCCCACGGCGACCGCAACGCCCCGAACAACCCGGTGACCAGCAGGAAGGCCGCGATCGTCGTGAGCACCCGGAACAGCACGAAGGCCAGGTGCCCGGCCAGGATGTCGCCCACCCGTAGCGGCGACGCCGTCTGCGCGAAGTAGATCTTGACCCACTGGAAGTTGCTGAACACCGGCCACGTCGAGTCGCCCACGGTCACCTGGAGCGCCGTCGAGGCGATCAGCCCGGGGACCAGCCAGTCGAGGTAGCGCACCCCGTCGACGCCCTGGTCGATGTACGCGCCGACGCCCAGCCCGAAGCCGAGCACGGTCAGCACCGGCAGCAGGAACGACGAGAACACCCCCGCCCGCCAGGTGCGACGAAGATTCACCAGGTAGTGCTCGAACACCGCGTACGCCGGCACCCAGGGCAACCGCGTCCGCTGCGCCACACTCACCATGACCACCCCCCGTCCCCGACCTTCCTACCCCCGGGGTACGACAGGCCGCCGGTCACCCTACGGCGACCCCGTCGACGTGTCGCCCGGGTTTCCGCCGGGTCGCGCGCCACGCCCACGGCCTGCCGGCGGCCTGCCGGCGCGATGATCCACTACAGATCGGCGATGTGGCGCCATCCCGTCGCCCGGACACCGCCGTATCGCCGATCCGGAGTCGATCACATCGCCCGGACAGCGTCGGACCCGACGAACGTGCCCCACGCGTCGGGCGTGAAGACGAGCACCGGGCCAGCCGGATCCTTCGAGTCACGAACGGCCACCAGCCCCGGAAGATTGTCGGCCACCTCCACGCAGTTACCGCCATCCGGGCCGCTGCGGGTGCTCTTGCGCCACCGGGCGCCGGTCAGCTCCATGTCTCCACCACTTCCTGCGCTCCCGTCGGATGACTGCTGCTGCGGTAGTGCCTCATGGCAGATCAACTCGGGTTCCTGGAAACCGGGGTATCCCGGTCCCGCGGACACCCCGGTTTTCAGGAAGCCGAGTTGACCTTGGGACTGGGCAGGCCCAGGCGGTCGGACCGCGCGACCGCCGAGGGATTTACCGGGCCGGGGACCTACCGGACACCGGCACCGAGCCCGACGAACGCGCGCCACGCCTCGGGCTCGAAGACGAGCACCGGGCCAGCCGGATCCTTCGAGTCACGAACGGCCACCACCCCCGACAGATTCTCCGCAACCTCCACACAGTTGCCGCCGCTGCCGTTGCTGCGACTGCTCTTGCGCCACCGGGCGCCGGTCAGCTCCATGTCTCCGCCATTTCCACGATCAGTTCGAGGGACTGCTGCTGCGATAGTGCCTCACCCCGGATCGACTCCCACACCTCGACCATCTGCCGCACGTACTCGGCGCGGTCGATGACCTGCCCGTGGCGCTGCCCGTCCAGGTAGACCACATCTTCACCGGTCGCGGTGGTGGCGATCACGAAGGGGCCATCGAGCCCAGCGTAAGCACCGGCGGACAGCGGCACTACTTGGATTCTGACCCGGGGCAGGGCCGAGCCGAGCTTCGCCAGGTGCCGCAACTGCTCGCTCATCACCTCCGGCTCGCCGACGCTGCGGCGCAGCGCGTACTCGTCGACGACCACACTCAGCAGCGGTGGCCGGTCCCGGGTGAGCACGGCCTGCCGGTCGAGCCGGGCTGTCACCTGCTGCTCGACCTCATCCGCCGCGAAGAGCCCGGCACCGGCCAGGATGGCGCGGGCGTAGCCCTCGGTCTGCAACAAGCCCGGCAGGTAGAGCGGCTCGAACGAGCGCAGTGCGGTGGTCTCCTGCTCGATGCCCGCCCAGTCACGGAACCACGGCACCACGGCCTCGCGGCTGATCCGCCGCTGGATGCGCTCGAAGCGCCCGTCGGCAGTGAACACGGCGTCGCACCGGCGCGCGAAGTCCAGACTCGGCCGGCGCTCGGAGGTCTCCACCTTGGCGACCAGTGCCCCGGAGTAGCTCAGCGCCTCCGCCAGCGTCGCCTGGGACATGCCACTGGCTGCCCGGGCCAGCCGTAGCTCCTCCGCGAAATGCTCCAGCATGGACGAACTCTCCACGGACACCCTCCGTACATCCTCGTACCGTGCCGGGCCGATCACGGTACGCGCTGGTCGTCGGCGCGCGGAACCCCCCACGGTAGTCGCGTCCTCAGCAGACTGTCACGCAGCGGGACCGCTCACGGGATCGGACGGCGGGCGGAACCAGGCCGGGGGCGCCCCGTGACCCCCGATCCGGGGCGCTCCCATCCATCGAGCACGCCGGTCCACGAGAAAGGGAGGCTCCGATGCCCCGCTACCGCTCGCACGTGGCGGCGCGACCGTCGTGGCGCTGCCGGGTCTGCGGTGCCGCATGGCCCTGCTCCCCGGCTCGCCTGGCACTGCTCGGCGAGTACCGCGAGAACCGGACCGGCCTGCTCATCTACCTCGCGACGCTGCTCGACGAGGCGACCGGGGACCTCCCCGGCACCGACCAACTACGCGACCGCTTCCTCACCTGGGCAAGAGCCCGATGAACGACACCTAGAGCAGATCTTGGACAGTTTCCGTTAGCAGCTAACGGAAACTGTCCAAGATCTG
>NZ_JBFAPG010000473.1:0-4960 GCF_040675595.1 Micromonospora sp. NPDC049580 | reverse complement strand
GCCGCGTCCACGGCGGCCAGCAGGTCGGGCAGGTCGTACCCGCCGTCGTGCCGGACGTCGTTGACGAAGAGCGTCGGCGTGCCGTTGACCCCGCTGCGGATCCCGCCGACGAAGTCCCGGCGTACCCGGTCGGCGAACTTTCCGCGCTCCACCTCGCCGTTCAGCTCGTCCGGCGGCAGCCCGAGCTGCTCGACGCCGAGCGAGAGGTGCACGGGGTCCAGCTGGTCCTGGTGCTCGTACAGCCAGTCGTGCATCTCCCAGAACTTGCCCCGCGCCGCGGCGGCCTCCGCCGTCTCCGCGGCCCGTTCGGCGTACGGGTGGACGTTGGCGATCGGGAAGTACCGGTAGACCAGCCGTACCGTGTCGGCGCGCTGGCGTAGCAACTCGTGCAGGTTCGCGTACGCGGCACCGCAGAACCGGCACTGGAAGTCGCCGTACTCGATCATGGTCACCGGGGCGTCGGACGGCCCGCGGGCGTGGTCCTCGATGGTCACCGGCTCCCGGAGCCGGGCGGTGACCTGAAGTGGGGTGGTCATCGGGCCATCACCTTCCGATCGCGGGCGAGGTTGTCCAGCGCGTCGAAGATCCCGTCCGCGCCCGGGTTGACGTCGGGGGCCGACAGGTAGCTCCACGCCACCGTCCCGGCCTGGTCGAGCACCACCAGCGCGCGGGCCGCCTCGCCCTGCGGGGTGTACGCGCCGTACTGGCGGGCCACCTCGCCCTTGGGCTCGAAGTCGGACAGCAGCGGGAAGGTGATGCCCCGGCTCTCGGCGAACGCGCGGTGCGACCAGATGCTGTCCACCGAGATGCCGAGCACCATCGCCTGGTACTGGTCGAACACCGGTGCCGCCGCCTGGTAGAGCGACATCTGGTCCCCGCAGACCGGGCTCCAGTCGGCGGGGTAGAAGACGAGCACGACCGGGCGACCCCGGAACTGCTCGGGGCCGGTCTGGCGCCCGTCCGGAGTGCTCGCCAGGGTGAAGCCGGGCGCGGGGCGCCCGGGTTGGATCAGCCCGTTCGGATCACTCATGCGCCCAGCCTGCCTCCGGGGCGGGTGAGGCCGGCTCACCCGCCCCGGGTGGTTGCGCGCTCAGCGCAGGACCGGTGCGACCGCGATGTGGTTCTGGACCTCCCGGATGCCCGGTGCGGACCAGGCCACCTGCTCCACCTCGGCGCGTTCGGGGATGGAGTTCACCAGTCCGGCGAGCACCGCCGTGTCGCCGTGCACCCGGACGGTGACCCGTTCGGCCTCGGTGGCGCCGGCCCGGGCCAGCGCGTCCACGATCCGGTCGGCCACGTTCGCGCTGTCCGGCGGCGCGCTCGGCCGCACGGTGACGCCGTTGCTGACGCCCCGCACGCCGGTCAGCCGCGAGACCGCCCGTTCGGCGGCCCGGCGCTGGTACTCCCACTCGACCTCGCCGTGCAGCGTCACCCAGCCGGCCGAGACGGTGACCTGGAGCTTCTCGATGGGCACGAACGCGTCCCACTCCAGAGCGTGGCCCGCCGCGGCGGCCACGTCCGGGTCGGCGCGCTCGTCGCCGCCGGGCAGCTGCACGGTCAGATCGTTGGCGACCGCCCGGACTCCGACGACCCGGTGCGCGGCCCGTTCTGCGGCCCACTTCTTCGCGTAGCTGTCCACCCGCCCGGTCAACGTGACGACGCCCTCGGCGACGGTCACGCCGATCTCGTGCGGCTGCACCCGGTGTTCCCAGGTCAACTCGTCGAGTACGGCGGACTGGATGTCCTGGTCGGTGCGCGTGATCGTCGCGATGGCCATCGGCCCTCCCTCGCTGCGTGCGCTGGCTGGCGGACCGGTTGACGCGAGTGGCCGGCTGGCCCGCCGGCTCCGATGGTGTCGGCCACCGGGGTGAGCGGACCTCACCCGATCCGGACGACGGACCCACCGGACCTGCCGCGCCGCGCGTCGACGTCCCGCCGTCGATGGTGGGAGCGCTTCCATAGCGGCGTCGAATCGGTTAGGGTGAGTGCGTTCCTCGATCGCGGGAGCCTCGCGTCGGGTGGTTGGAGCCAGGGCAAGCTCCGATCCGTCACCCGCGTCGTCGCCCGTCCCCCGGGCCACGGCGCACCACCTTCGGTCGATCCTTCCCCGCGTCGTCGCCCGTCCCCCGGGCCGCGACGCCACCCTGGTCGATCCCGTCTCCCGGGTCTACACCCCCGAGAGGAACCACAGATGCCCAGATCACTGGCCGGCGCTCTCGTGTCGGCGTTGGCCGTCGCAACGGCCGTCGTGGCGGTCCCCATCACCGCCGCTGGCTCGGCGCCGGCCCCGGCCGCCGCCGAGGCGTACACCTGGCGCAACGTGCCGGTCGGCGGCGGCGGCTTCGTGCCCGGCATCGTCTTCAACCCCACCGAGAAAAACCTGATCTACGCGCGGACGGACATCGGCGGGGCCTACCGCTGGGAGCAGTCCAGCCAGTCGTGGACGCCGCTGCTCGACTGGGTCGGCGCGGACCGCTGGGGCTACAACGGCGTGGTCAGCATCGCCACCGACCCGGTGCAGACCAACCGGGTGTACGCGGCGGTCGGCATGTACACCAACGGCTGGGACCCGAACAACGGCGCGATCCTGCGCTCGTCCGACAAGGGCGCCACCTGGCAGGTCACCGAGTTGCCGTTCAAGAACGGTGGCAACATGCCGGGCCGGGGCATGGGTGAGCGGCTGGCCGTCGACCCCAACCGGAACAACATCGTCTACTACGGCGCCGAGGGCGGCAACGGGCTGTGGCGCAGCACCGACTACGGGGCGACCTGGGCCCGGGTCACCGCCTTCCCCAACGCCGGCAACTACCGGGCCGACCCCAGTGACCCGAACGGCTACAACGGGCAGAACCAGGGCCTCACCTGGGTCAGCTTCGACAAGAGCACCGGCACCGCCGGCTCCACCACCCAGACGATCTACGTCGGCGTGGCGGACAAGGAGAATCCGGTCTACCGCAGCACCGACGGCGGTGTCACCTGGACGCGCATCCCCGGGCAGCCCACCGGCTACCTGGCGCACAAGGGTGTCGTCGACCCGGTCGGCGGTCACCTCTACATCGCCACCAGCGACACCGGCGGCCCGTACGACGGCGGCAAGGGCGACGTCTGGAAGTTCACCCGCTCGACCGGGGCCTGGACGCGGATCAGCCCGGTGCCCTCCACCAGCGCCGACGACTACTTCGGCTACAGCGGTCTGACCATCGACCGGCAGCACCCGAACACGCTGATGGTGGCCACCCAGGTCTCCTGGTGGCCGGACGCGATCTTCTTCCGCAGCACGGACGGCGGAGCGACCTGGACCCGGATCTGGGACTTCACCAGCTATCCCGAGCGGTCCCGCCGCTACACCATGGACATCAGCTCGGTGCCCTGGCTGACGTTCGGCGTCAACCCGGCGCCTCCGGAGTCCGCGCCCAAGCTCGGCTGGATGAACGAGTCGGTCGAGATCGACCCGCACGACTCCAACCGGATGATGTACGGCACCGGCGCCACCATCTACGGCACCACGGACCTCACCAAGTGGGACACCGGAGGTCAGCTCACCCTCCGGCCGATGGTCCGTGGCCTGGAGGAGACCGCCGTCCTCGACCTGGTCAGCCCGCCCAGCGGTGCACCACTGATCAGCGCGCTCGGCGACGTCGGCGGCTTCCGACACACCGACCTCGACACCATTCCGTCGATGCTCTTCACCCAGCCGGTCTTCACGAGCACCACCAGCCTGGACTACGCCGAGAGCAAGCCCGCCGTGCTGGTGCGGGCGGGCAACTTCACCGACGCCGACCGGCCCAACGACAGCCACGTCGCCTTCTCCACCGACGGCGGCGCGAACTGGTTCCAGGGCACCGAGCCGTCCGGGGTCAACACCGGCGGCACGGTCGCCGCCGCAGCCGACGGCAGCCGGTTCGTCTGGGCTCCCGGCGACGCCGGCCAACGCGTCGTCTACTCAGTCGGCTTCGGCAACTCGTGGACGCCGTCCGCCGGCATCCCGGCCAACGCGATCATCGAGTCCGACCGGGTCGACCCCAACCGGTTCTACGGCTTCAGCGCCGGGCGGGTCTACCTGAGCACCAACGGCGGCGCGACCTTCACCGCCACGGCGGCGACCGGCCTGCCCAGCTCCGACGTCCGGTTCAAGGCACTGCCCGGTCAGTCGGGTGAGCTGTGGCTGGCCGGGCCGGGCGGGCTGTGGCGCTCCACCGACTCCGGTGCCAGCTTCACCAAACTGGGCGGCGTCAGCGCCTCCGGCAACGTCGGCTTCGGCAAGGCGGCGCCCGGCCGGACCAACCCCGCCGTCTTCCTCTACGGCACGGTGAACGGTCAGCCCGGCGTACACCGCTCCGACGACGGCGGAACGACCTGGGTACGCGTCAACGACGACCGCCACCAGTACGGCAACCCGACCGAGGCGCTGACCGGCGACCCGCGTGTCTACGGACGCGTCTACCTCGGCACCAACGGTCGCGGCATCCTGGTCGCCGACCGCACCGGCGGCACACCGACCACGCCTCCTCCCACCACGCCACCGCCGACCACGCCTCCTCCGACCACCCCGCCTCCGACGACACCGCCCCCGACCACCCCGCCCCCGACGACACCGCCTCCGACCACGCCGCCTCCGGCTGGTGGGTGTGCGGCGACCTACCGGGTGACCGGGTCCTGGTCGGGCGGCTTCCAGGCCGAAGTGGTGGTCAGCAACCCGGGCACCCGGCCCATCGCCGGTTGGACGCTGGGCTGGACCTTCCCCAACGGCCAGCGGATCAGTCAGCTCTGGGGCGGCACCCACACCCAGACCGGGGCGGTCGTCTCGGTCGTGGACAGCGGCTGGAACGGCGCGCTCGGTGCCGGTGCCAGCACCACGATCGGCTTCCTCGCTTCCTGGACCGGCAGCAACGCGCCGCCGGCCACCGTGAGCTGCACGAGTCGCTGACCCGGTGGCCCGGCGTCGTCCGGGCCGCCCGAG
>NZ_JBFAPG010000472.1:0-4965 GCF_040675595.1 Micromonospora sp. NPDC049580 | reverse complement strand
GTCGGGAGGTCCATCGGCTCCACGCTAGCGGTCGCGGCGGTCAGACCCGAGCGGTGTCCCGGCGGAACAGCCGGGCCGCGCCGACGCCGAAGGCCACGGTCCAGAAGACCATGTTGGCCACCCCGGCCATGCTCACCCCGTCGCCGGTCAGCGGGGCGCGGGCCAGCTCACCCATGCCGTACACCGGGGTGAACTTCGCGGCCTGCTGGAGCACGTGCGGCAGCACCTCGACCGGCACGAACAGCCCGCCGAACATGGCCAGCACGGCCAGGATCGGCCCGATGAACTGCATGACGTTCTCGGCCGGCACCAGGTAGCCGATGAACAGACCGAACGCGGCGAAGACCAGCGAGCCGAGCCACGCGGCGAGCCCGGACAGCAGCCAGACGTCCAGCGGGAGGCGGACGCCGGCCGCGGCGCCCACCACGAACTCGATGACGACAGCCATCAGGCCGAGGGTCATCGCCGTGGCCACCTTCGTCGCCACGTAGGCGGTCGGGCGCAACGGGGTGAGCCGCAGCTGCCGGCTCCAGCCCAACGCCCGCTCGGTGGCCACCGCGCCGCCCGCGCTTGTGGTCGCCACCATCGCCGCGTACACGGCGAGGCTGATCATGACGTACGCCGTCACGGGTCGGCCGTTGTCCAGGGTCTGCCCCCGCTGCGGCAGGCCGAAGATGAGGAAGAAGACAGCCGGCATGATCAGCGTGAAGGCGAGGGTGCGGCGATTGCGCAGCACCCGCCGCAGTTCGATGCCGAGGACGGCCGGGGCGAAGCCACCCATTGCGGGCAGCCGGCGGTCGGGCTGGGTGGGTCGGTCGGGTCGGTCGGTGCGGGTGGCGGCGGGGGTGGCCGGCAGGGTGGACATCTCAGGCTCCGATGCGCTCGGTGGTCAGGGCGAGGAAGGCGTCCTCGAGGTTGCGGGAGGTGATCTCCACGTCCCGGGCGGCGGTCCGGGTGAGCAGGTGACGGGCGATCGCGTCCGAGTCCCCGGTACGCACCAGCACGCTGTCGCCGCGTACCTCCACGGCGTCCACACCGGGCAGCGCGGCGAGCGCCGCCTGGTCCGCGCCGGGCAGGGTGGCCCGGACCGTACGGCCGGCGGCCAGGTTCTTGATCTCCGCGGTGGTGCCGTCGGCGACGATCCGTCCCTGCCGGACCAGCACGATCCGGTCGGCGTACGCGTCCGCCTCGTCCAGGTAGTGGGTGGCGAAGATGACCGTCCTGCCGTCGCGGGCGTCGCGGCGCAGGGCCTGCCAGAAGTCCCGGCGGCCCTCGACGTCCATCCCCGTGGTCGGCTCGTCGAGCACCATCAGGTCCGGGTCCGGCAGCAGGGCCAGCGCGAAACGCAGCCGCTGCTGCTGACCGCCCGAGCACCGGCCCACGATCCGGTCGGCGATGTCGGCGATGCCGGCGCGCTCCAGCACCTCGGCGGCGGGGCGGGTGTGCCGGTAGAAGTGGGCGGTCATCCGCACGGTCTCGCCCACGGTGAGGTCCTTGAGCAGCCCGCCGGTCTGGAGTACGGCGGCGACCCGACCCCGGGCCACCGCGTCGTCGGCGGTGCCGCCCAGGACGCGGACCGTGCCCGCGTCCGGGCGGGCCAGGCCGAGCAGCATGTCGATGGTGGTGGTCTTGCCCGCCCCGTTGGGGCCGAGGAACGCCACCACCTCGCCGGGCTGCACCCGCAGGCTCAGCCCGTCGACCGCGGTGACCGTACCGAAGGTCTTGGTGAGGCCGTTCAGCTCGACGGCCGGATGCGTACTGGTCATGCAATAGATGCTCCGGCGTCGGGGACGTCGGCTCCCGGAGCGGCCGTCACGTTCCGGCCGTGACATTTGTCAGGGACGGCCCGCCGGCGGGTCGATGTGGCACGCCTGGCCGGACACGGAGTGTGACGGCCATGGCAGGAGATACGGCCCAGAGCGATATGACTCAGAGTCATAGATATACCTCTGCGTCATATCGCCTTCCGACAGGTCCGCCACCGCCCCTGGCTCTTGCGCTCCGCCCGGTCCGAGCCCACCGGCAGGCATTGCCAGCGCGGCAGCGGGTAACCGCCGGGCCGGACAGCGACACCGGGAGGACGCGATGGGTGCCACGCCGCAGGGCCGGGTCGACACGGTCGTGCTGATCCACGGACTCTGGATGACCCCGCGCAGCTGGCAGGGGTGGGTCGAGCGGTTCACCGAGCGCGGCATGCACGTCATCGCCCCCGCCTGGCCCGGGATGGACCGGTCCGTGGAGCAGTTGCGCGACGACCCCACCCCGATCGCCCAGCAGAGCATCGCCACGATCGTCGCGCACTACGACGGGATCATCCGGGCGCTGCCCCAACCGCCGATCATCATGGGGCACTCGTTCGGTGGCCTGTTCACGCAGGTCCTCGTGGATCGGGGCCTGGGCGCGGCGGCCGTCGGGGTGCACCCCGCGGCGGTGAAGGGGGTGCTCAAGGTGCCGCTGAGCCAGCTGCGCTCCGGCTTCCCGATCCTGCGCAGCCCCGCCAACCGGAACAGGGCCGTCCCGTTCACCCCGGACGACTTTGCCTACACCTTCGGCAACACGATGAGCCGTGAGGAGTCCGACCGGGCCTGGCAGCGCTATGCGGTCCCCGGCGCCGGTCGGGTGTTCTTCGAGGGGGCGTTCGCCAACCTCGACCCGCGCTCACCCGCCCGCGTCGACAACGGACGCGACGACCGCGCGCCGCTGCTGTTGATGGCCGGCGGGGAGGACCACGTGGTGCCCGCGTCGGTGGTCCGTACCAACGCGGGGCTCTACCAGAAGTCCCGGGCGCTCACCGCGTACGAGGAGTTCCCCGGGCGTTCGCACTTCACCGTCGGGGCGCCCGGCTGGGAGGCGGTCGCCGACTACGCCCTGGACTGGGCGCTGCGCGCGGCGGCGCTGCCCCGCGAGGCGACGATCGCCAGCGAGGCCCCCCGCCGCTGAGCGGCCATCGCCGATCCTCACGAAGGAACTAGCGCATTCACTACTAAAGGACGACGAACCGCACAGGTTCGTCCAGCACCACGGCAGCGCCGTCCAGGGCGGCCAGGCGCGCCGCGAGCGTCGCTGCGGCCAACCGTTTCGGCAGGGCCGCGCCGAACTTGAGACCGTCCAGGGCCTTGTCATTGACCTCAGGCAGGCACAGTCGGGTGGCCGCGTCCGCGGTGAGTGCCCGCCAGGTCGCAGGTGTGACATCTTCCCGTAGTCGGATGCTGTTGCCGTCGAAACGCTCCACCGGATCGACGACTTCGCCCAGCGTGGCGGTCAACGTGGCATTCGCCCGGGAGCGGCCGGTGGTGACGGCGTGGCCGATCCGGCGCAGCGCCTCGGCGAAGTTGTCCCGGAGCTGGTCGGTGACGACGTACCGGCGCAGGTCGGCGCCCTCGGCGGCGCGGACGACGAAGTCCCCGTCCCCGACCGAGGTCGGGATCTCGATCACGTCCCGCAGCAGGGTCATCTCACGCCTCGCAACCGCTCCCCGTGACGCTGGCGTCACCGGCGACCCTAAGGCGTCGTCGCCGCAGGTCCCCAGTCCCGGGCTGGCGTGGTAATGATCAGCGCCTATTGCGAGGGCTGCCGCAACTGCGCGGCGTCGCACTCGGCCAGTTCTTCAGCTTCGAGTAGAGCGGCGGCGACCAGCCTGCGGCGTCGGCGTGGACCTCGCCACCACCACGACATGAGGTCTTTCACATGTTTTCCCAGGTAGGAATGGACGGCGTGTGACGCATGTTGGTGCCAGACATGGTTGATCTTCGTAAGCTCGGCTCGTCAGACCTCGAGGTCTTCCCGCTCGCGCTCGGCGGCAACGTCTTCGGCTGGTCGGCCGACGAGGCGCAGTCAGGTGCCGTGCTCGACGCGTACGCCGCCGCGGGCGGCAACTTCATCGACACCGCTGACATGTACTCGGCCTGGGTGCCCGGCAACCAGGGCGGCGAGTCCGAGGCCATCATTGGGAACTGGCTCTCCGCACGCGGCAACCGCGATTCCATGATCATCGCCACCAAGGTCGGCGCCCACCCGACGTACAAGGGGCTGGCCGCCACGACCATCAAGGGCGGGGTCGAGGAGTCGTTGCGCCGCCTGCGCACTGACTACATCGACCTGTACTACACCCACTACGACGACCCGACCCTGCCCGTCGAGGAGATCATCACCACGCTCGACCAACTGGTGAAGGAGGGAAAGGTCCGAGCAATCGCCGCCTCCAACATCAGCCCCGAGCGACTCGAGGCCTCCCTCGCCTTCTCCGACAGCCAGAACCTCGCCCGCTACGTGGCTCTGCAGCCGCACTACAACCTGGTCTCGCGCGATACGTACGAGGGGGACCTGGAGACGACGGCCGCGCGGCACGGCCTCGGAGTCGTTCCCTACTACTCGCTCGCCTCCGGCTTCCTGACCGGCAAGTACCGGCCGGGCGCGACGGTGAACAGCGTACGGGCGCAGGGCGCCTCGGAGTACCTGAAGTCGGAACGGGGGCAAAAGGTCCTCGCAGCACTCGACGAGATCGCCACCGCGCGGGGTGCCGAGATGGCCACCGTGGCGCTCGCCTGGCTCCTCGCTCAGCCGACCGTCGTAGCGCCGATCGCGAGCGCGCGGACCGTCGAGCAACTGCCGGCACTGCTCGCGGTCGCTGACCTCGCGCTGACGGAGGCGGAGGTCTCGGCGCTGACCGCTGCCTCCGCGTAACCGAGCCTGGTAGGGAGCCGTACCGCCGGCGCGGACGTTCATGCCCGGTTGTCGTGCCCGGAGGGGCGCGGCATACCGGGCACAAGCGGTTCGCAACCGTACCGGCGTCGTATGGCAGCGCGCGCATGGCTCACTTCAGACAGATCAACAGGCCTCGCGCCCGACTACGAGAAGTGCTCTTTTCTACGTAGTACCCGTAGGCGAAGCTACCGTCCTTCGGACCGCTGATGCTGGCCTCGTACACCGCGAGCGCCGCGGCGGTGACCGGCCCGGCCGGTCACC
>NZ_JBFAPG010000471.1:0-4975 GCF_040675595.1 Micromonospora sp. NPDC049580 | reverse complement strand
CGCCGGGGCCCGCACCGGCCCGCGGGGCGGTGCGCGGACGGACGTTCGGCGACGCACCGGAGGGCGGCCTGGTGGTGTACGTCGATTCGGCCGATCTGGTGGCGGTGGCGGTCAACGGCGGCCGAGCGGTGGACGTCCTCGGGGTGCGTCCGGGCGACCTCCTGCGGGTGGCCGGGTGACATTCGACTATGGAATGCTGCCCCGGTGGGTGAACACGTAGTTCCCGTGGGCTGTCCCTGTTGTGCCTCTCGGACCGGCGGCGGGACCTGCCCGGTCTGCTTCTGGACCGACGACGGTCAGAGCGACGCCGACGCCGACGCGGTGCGCGGCGGCGCGAACGGCGACCTGAGCCTGTCGCACGCCCGGCTCAACTACGCCGTGTACGGGGCGAGCCACCCGCGTTACCAGGACATGGTGCGCCCCGCCCGCCCCGACGAGCGTCCCTGACGACCCCGCCGGGGTAGGGCCGACTCAGCAGACCGGCACGCCGCCGCCGTAGACGGCGGAGATGTACGCGTGGCTGACGTACTGCCCGGTGGCCAGGCGGTTCCACCTGGTGGTGGTGCGGTACGGGCCGGCGACCGACTGACCGGTGACGTAGCACTGGATCGGCACGTTGGCGAACCGCGCGGCGAGGCCGCGGACCCTGTACGACGTACTGGGCCCGCTGCGGATGTTGAGCGGCCCGGCACCGACGACGCCGCGCGGCCCGCCGCCGGTCCACAGGTAGGCGACGTCCACCCAGGCGTTGGTGGTGAGCTGCAGGCCGTCGGTGAACGTGCCGTCGGCCAGGTCGACGCCGGCCGGGTTGAGCACCGTACGCCCGAACTGGTCCCGCCCACCGTTGTAGCCGGACTGGTAGGCGGCCTGCGCCTCGGGCCGGCCCTGCGGCAGGTTCTTCCAGTTCTCCCGTACGGCGGACGGGTTCCAGTAGTCGTCGCGGGTGTTCCACGGCCCGACGTCCCAGACCGGGGCGTACTCGCAGCGGGCGCCCGTGGTGGTGCAGACCCGCACGGTGTAGTCGCCGCTGTTGAGCGGGGAGAGGCTCCGGCGCGACGGTAGCGCCGCGAAGTGGTCGCGCGGCTGGATGGTGCGGCCGTTGGCGGTCAGTTCGCCGACCAGCCCGATCCGGGTGGCGTACACCCGGTAGGTGAGGCCGGGCGTGGCGGCGGAGACGGCTGCCGTCGCGTCGGCGGTGAGCTGGACGCCGCGTACCGTCGCGGTGGCGCCGCCGGCCCGCGCGGTCAGCACCACCCGGGTCTGCACCCGGCGGACCGGTCGGTCGAAGACCACGCCGGCGGTCGCGGACCGCCATTCGGTCCAGCCGCTGACCCGCCAACCGCGGACCTGCGCCTCCACGCTGGCGCCGGCGGGGACGTCGGCGCTGATCTCGGCGCGGACCCGGGTGGCCGGTCGGGCGAGGGTGCGTGGTGCGGTCAGCAGCATGCCCTCGGCGACCGCGCTGTGCGGGCTGCGCGGGCTGCGCCCGGCCGTGCGCGCCTCGCGCAGCCGCAGCCCGGCGGCGGTACGCCGGACGTTGACGTCGTCACGGTCGACGACCGACAGGTCGGCGCTCCACCGCTCCACACCGGGCACGGCGGCGGTCAGGGTGAGCGACGTGGCGGTTGCGGGTACGGCGCTGGGGAAAAGGCTGGTGGCGGGCGCGACGGCGGCGGTGAGCGCGAGGGCGAGGGTGGCGGTGAGGGTAGCGGATCGGATACGACAATGAGGTCGCGTCATGGGCATTCTCCTCAGAACCCCCTGACCCTCGCATGTCAGGAGATCATGAGGAACCTGCCTACAAATAGCGACACATGCGAACCTTGCTCGAAAGAGGGAGGATGGCAGGGTGCCCGAAGGTGACACCGTCTGGAACACCGCCCGCGTGCTGCACCGCGCGCTGGCCAGCGCGCGGCTCACCGGGTCCGACTTCCGGGTGCCGCAGCTGGCCACCACCGACCTCACCGGGTGGACCGTCCGCGAGTCGGCCAGCCGGGGCAAGCACCTGCTGCTGCGCCTCACCGCCCCGGACGACGCGCGGTGGACGCTCCACTCCCACCTGCGGATGGACGGCGCCTGGCGGGCGTACGCGCCGGGGGAACGGTGGAGCGGCCGGCCCGCGCACCTGATCCGGGTGGTGCTGCGCACCCCCGGCGCGGTGGCGGTCGGCTACCACCTGCACGAGCTGGCCCTGGTGCCGACCGCCGAGGAGGACGGTCTGGTGGGTCACCTCGGGCCGGATCTGCTCGGCCCGGACTGGGACCCGGCCGAGGCGGTCCACCGGCTCGCCGCGCACCCGGAGCAGAGCATCGGCGAGGCCCTGCTCGACCAGCGCAACCTGGCCGGGGTGGGCAACCTCTACAAGTGCGAGGTGCTGTTCCTGCGGGGCGTGTCGCCGTGGACGCCCGTCGCCGCGGTGCCGGACCTGCCCGCCACGGTGGCGCTCGCCCAGCGGCTGCTGGCCGCCAACCGGGGCCGCTGGACGCAGAGCACCACCGGCTCGCTGCACCGGGGTCAGACCAGCTACGTGTACGGCCGCCGCGCCCAGCCGTGCCGCCGCTGCGGCACCGCCATCCGCAAGGAGGAGCTGGGCGAACGGGTCACCTACTGGTGCCCGGTCTGCCAGCCGGAGCAGCCGCACACCCCACCGCCCGGCTGACCGGGCCCCCACCGACCGGGGCCAGCCCAGATACGGACGATTGGGTAATTCCTATCCGGCCTCCGACGTCGCATGCTGCGGTTGAATGCTCACCGCCCGTCAGCAGAGTGCCGGGGGTCGCCACGCCGGGGTGGCGATCCCCGTGCCCCAACCCCGGGGAGAGTCATGGCGATCTTCCGCAGACTCCGCTCCACCTTCTTCTACCGGCCCACCTCCGACAGCCTCGCCCGGACGGTGTCCGTCCCGGCCGCGCGTACCGCCGAGGAGAGGGCCCCCGCGGCGAGCCTGGACCCGACCGCCGTGCCGCGCTGTTTCGGGCCGGTGCCGAACGTCGCGTACAGTCCCCGCCCGACGCGCGCCCCCGACGGCCGGCCGGTGCCGGGCACCGGGCTGCGGAAGTTCGTCGACGCGCTGCCGATCCCGGGCCGGGCGGGCGGCACCGACCTCGGCGGGCGGTTGCCGGTGGCGGTGCCCGACACGATCAGCTACCCGGGCTGCGACTACTACGAGATCGGGCTCCAGGAGTACACGCAACGCCTGCACCGGGACCTGCCGGCCACTCGGCTGCGCGGCTACCGCCAGCTCAACCTGGGCACCGACGCGTCCGGCCACAACACGGTGGCGCCCCCGGAACGGCCCTGGCACCTCGGCCCGATGATCCACGCCCGGCGGGGCCGGCCAGTCCGGGTGAAGTTCATCAACCAGCTCCCCACCGGCCGGGCCGGCGAGCTGTTCCTGCCGGTCGACGAGACGGTCGAGGGGGCCGGCATCGGCCCGCTGGACGGCCCGGCGCCGTACCCGCAGAATCGAGCGGTGCTGCACCTGGCCGGGGCGCAGACCGGCTGGACCAGCGCGGGCAACCCCGGCCAGTGGATCACCCCGGCCGGCGAGATCACCCCGTACCCGACCGGGACGGGCCTGACGCCCGTGCCGGACATGCCGCCACCCGGTGCCGGCGCCACCACGCTCTACTTCCCCAACGAGCAGAGCGGCCGGCTGCTCTGGTTCCACGACAACACCCTCGGCCTGGCCCGGCTCACCGTCTACGGTGGGCAGCTCGCGCCCTACCTGCTCACCGACCCGGTCGAGGACCAGCTCGTCGCCGACGGGGTGCTGCCGGCCGACCAGCTGCCGCTGGTGATCGAGGACAAGACGTTCGTGCCGGACGACACCCAACTCGCCGCCGAGGACCCGACCTGGGACCGGGAACGGTGGGGCGCCCGGGGCAGCCTGTGGCACCCCCACGTCTACCAGCCGCGGCAGAACCCGTACCGGTCCGGCGGGCGCAATCCCACCGGCCGGTGGGACTACGGCCCCTGGTCGCGCAGTCCCGCCCCGGACGGCAGCCGGGCCGACGGCGAGCCCACGGTGGACGGCTGGCCGCTGGCGGAACGGATCACCGGCGGGCCACCGCCGACCGGACCGGGGCCGGTGCCGAACCCGCACCACGACCCCGTCGGCGCGCCCACCGAGCCGCCGCTGCGCCCCGGGGTGCCGCACCCGTCCGCGGTGCCCGCGGCGTACGGCGACACCCCGCTGGTCAACGGCGTCGCCTACCCGTACCTGGAGGTGCGTCCACGCGCGTACCGGTTCCGCATCCTCAACGCCTGCCTGGACCGCAGCCTCAACCTCCAGCTCTACCGGGCCTGCTCGGACGCGCCGATGTGGACCGACGACGGCGTCCTGGCCGACGCGGACGCCGGCGAGGTGCCGATGGTGCCCGCCGTACGCGCGCCAAACCGGCCGGCCGCCTGGCCGAGCGACGGGCGGGACGGCGGTGTGCCGGACCCACGGGCCGCCGGCCCGGAGTTCGTCCAGATCGGCAACGAGGCCGGGCTGCTGCCCGCCCCGGTGGTGCTGCCGAACCGGCCGATCGGGTACCGCTACGACCGGCTCGACCCGACCGTGCTGAACGTGGACGGGCACACGCTGCTGCTCGCCCCGGGTGAGCGCGCCGATGTGCTCGTCGACTTCTCCACCGTGGCGCCGGGCAGCACGCTGATCCTCTACAACGACGCCCCGGCACCGCTGCCCGGCTTCGACCCGCGCTACGACCAGCACACCGACGCGCCGGACCGGACGGCCGAGGGCGGCCCGCCGCCCACCGAGCCCGGGTACGGCCCGAACACCCGCACCCTGCTCCAGTTCCGGGTGAGCGGCGTGCCCGAACCGGCGTACGACCTGGCCCGGCTGCGGGAGCGGCTGCCCGGGGCGTACGCGGCCAGCCAGCGCCCGCCGATCGTGCCGCAGCCGGCGTACGACCCGGCCTTCGGCAGCCGGACGGCGGCCGGGACGACGGTGTCGGCGCACGCCGAC